>JAUVLC010000048.1 GCA_030595925.1 Clostridia bacterium
TGGCGGTGGATTTGATGTGTGGGGGCCTTTGTTTTTGTTTTTTCTTCCTTTTTTATTTTTTTTGAAAAAGAATGTTAAAATAATAAAACAACTTAAATTATATGTTTTCTTATATTTTTGTGTTTGGATAGCAACCGGAAAAGTACTTCGTTTTTTGATAGTAATTCTTCCCTGTTTAAGCATTTTAATTGCTTATTGTTTTATTTGCCTTGAAAAGAAGGGAAAGGGATGGAAATTAATTAGGTTAGTGCTGGTTATTTCTATCGCAGGTAATTTTTTCTTGTTCGGATATTTGGAGACAGTGGTGGATCCTTTTCCTGTAGCATTGGGTATGGAAACACGGGAGAAATACCTGGGAAGAAAATTAAATTATTATAAAGGGGTAAAATTTATAAATGACAATTTACCTGATGGGGTAAAGATTTTGTTTATTGGAGAAAGTAGAGGATATTACTGTGAGAGACAATATATAGCAGCGACGGTTTTTGATGTGAATCCGATAGTTGAGGCAGCTAATAACTCTGATAATGAGGAAGAAATGTTAAAAAAATTGCGACAATTGGGAATAACACATGTTTTTTATAATGATAAAGAAGCAGCAAGATTAGAAAAGGGATACCATATTTTTTATTGGACGAATAAGGGATATCGGGTTAATAAAAACTTTAAGCAGAAATATTTGAGGTGTTTATATAAAGAAAAATTCATATATGTTTATGAGATTGACTATTCAATATTAAAGTTAAAAGAAAAAGTGAACGGCAACAGATAGTCCATAGTCGACAGTCCATAGTCCATAGACAACAGATAAAAGACAGGTACAAAGTTAAATGATAAAAGACTGCAAATGGCAAATGGCGAATAGCAAGAAAGTTGTTTTCCCCCTTTGTAAAAGGGGGTTAAGGGGATTTAGACAACAGACGTATTAGTTATAAGTTAAAAAAAATTTGGAGTTTGCCTGTCCGCCAATTTTTAAGGCGGAAATTGGAAATTGGGAATTTGAGAGAATAGTCATAAGTAGGGGGCGAAATTTTTATTTTAAAAGGAGAAAGGAGAAAAAATGCCTTATTTTTTAGTTTTTTCAATTGCTTTTATTTTGAGTTTTATACTTACGCCTTTAATGATGAGAATAGCAATCAAACATAACATTGTAGATTTACCTGATAGTCATGAGGCAAAAACTCATAAAGAACCCGTACCATATCTGGGAGGAATAGCTATTGGAGTTAGTTTTATAGTTAGTTTATTTGTTATTCGTTTTGTTACTTTTTTTCCTACCGGGACATTACGGGCTTTGCGTGGAATTATTTTTGGTGGAATGATAATTATGTTGGTAGGTTTTTTGGATGACGTTAAACCGGTAAGTTTTAAAATAAAATTTTTTATTCAAATTCTCCTGGCAATAATTTTAATTGTTTTTGGTATTAGAATAAGGTTTATTTCACCTGGTTATCTGTCAGTATTGTTCACTATTTTCTGGGTTGTAGGCATTACTAATGCCTTTAACATTATTGATGTTATGGATGGTTTATCGGCAGGTATAGCGATAATCGCCTGCCTTTTTTTCTTTTTTATTGGATTACCCACGGAACAAATTTATGTAAATTTTGCTGCCATTGCTTTAATGGGGAGTTGTATGGGTTTTTTAAAATATAATTTTTTACCAGCTAAAATTTTCATGGGAGATTCAGGAAGTCTTTTTATCGGCTTTGTACTGGCCGCAATTTCTTTGGGGGAGAGTTATACCCATATTAATAATATTGCTTTGTTTTCTCCGCTTTTGATATTAGGAGTTCCACTTTATGATACATTGCTGGTGATGATTTTGCGTTTTCAACAGGGAAAATCGATATTTTTAGGCAGTCGGGATCATTATGCGCTGCGGTTGGAAGCTCTGGGTCTTAACCGTAAAGAAATAGTGATTTTAAGTTACTTGTTTTGTTTTATTTTGGGTTTACTTGCTTTTATTATAACCAAGGTTACTCTTTATTTAGCGTTAGGGATTTATTTTATTGTGATAATTTTTGGGTTTTTAATGGGAAATAAACTTAGTAAAATTAAAGTAGAAGGATGAATTTATCCGGTATTTTCTAAATGATACAGATTCGAGAAAGATTAATAGAATATAGCCTTCTTTTTTTGCTGGCAATAACCCTGTTTGTTCCCGGCACTATAGATGTTTTCACTAATTCCTTAGTAAATTTATTAGTGGCCGTTATTTTTTTCTTATGGCTCACAATCCGTTTTCCCCGTTATACTGTTCGAATTAATCTGCCGTTATTGTTGCTTCTATTATATTCTTTGTTTTCCTTGTTTAAAACGTGCAATTTCGCTTTTACCATGATGCAAATATTTATGTTTGTTAGTTTGTATTTGTTGTTAATTATGGTGATAAATGTTTTTGATAATAAGGATAGTATTAGGAGATTTACTGTTTTCTTTTTGGTTATCGGCGGGATAAAAATGCTGCAGGTAATATTAAAAAAATTATTACCTGATATGGGTTATCAATTACCTTTATTTTTTTCCCATTCGATGGCTAACGATAATCATTTGGCCGGTTATTTAACCATGATTGTTTTAGTAGCCGGGGGGATCTTTTTCTTTAAAAAGGGGATAAAGAAGAGTATTAAAATATGTTTGTTCTTATATTTAATCATCGGTTTTATCCTTATATTTTTGGCTAACTCACGGTCGGGTTTAATTGCTTTACTGTTTTCTTTTTTAATATTAATTTATATAAAAAACAAAAAGTTTCTACTTACAGGACTGGTTGTGGTTTTGATGACCTTAATTTATTGTTTCTTTTTTTCAAATATAGGGAGAGAATTTAAAAGAGGGGATGTTCATTCCTATGAGCGGTTGATTATCTGGGAAGATACGCTTAACTTATGGAGTGATTATCCTGTTTTTGGTTCAGGATTGGGGACTTTTAGAGATTATTATCCACGGTATAAAAGAATGGAAGGAACTTATACTGCTCAATATGCTCACAATGAATACCTGAATTTATTAGCTGAAATGGGAATTGTGGGTTTTGCTCTTTTTGGGTGGATAATAATAAGATTATTTCGGGAGACAATTCCCAGGAGGTTTCTCTATCCGGGGTTCTTTGCTGCTTTCTGTAGTGTGCTGATACAGGCAGGGGTGGAGTTTAATTTGCATAATATCGCCATTACTTTTCCGTGTTGTTTTTTAATCGGGATAATTTTACCCAAAGAAAAAAACAAAGTGGAACAAATTTCTTATTTAGCTAAAACACCCATTTATCTGGGAATTGTTTTTTTAATTTTCTTCTTTAGTTTCCCGCATTTAGGGGCACAATTTCACAAAAAGGGGCAAAATTTTCTCAAAAACGGCCGGTTAATGCAGGCGAAAACAAATATTTTTCGTAGTGTATTTTTTAACCCTGTATATGCTAAATATCATGTTATCTTGAGCGATATATATGAAAAAGAAGGATATTTCGTTAAAGCTCTGGATGAGTTTAAAATTGCAGTAGAATTAGAGCCTCGAAATGTATGGTATAAAAAGAAGTTAGCGCAAAAGTATTTACAGTGGAAGAATTTAGATAAAGCAATTGAAGAATATGAAAAAATAGTTCGACTTGCTCCCAATGTTTCTTCCTTTCGTGACGAATTGAAGAAATTATACGACTGGAAAACAAATATACAGTAATGAGAAATATTGTTTAATTTTCAAAAGAAGATGGTTATTAAAGGCAAAGGATATTTCCTTCCTTACACCATGATTTCACCTTATTGTCCCTCGTTATTTACAAAAAGCCTATAAATAAATTTTGCAATTTATTTTTAAAAAATGTATAATTTAGAGGTTTTTATTGAAGAAAAATAATTTCAATACAGCTCTGGAATGTTTTTCCAAATTCGCATTGGAAAAACTTAATAGGATAAACGGTGAATTGTTTTTGGGGGAGAAAGTGAACGTAATAATTTTGGGGGCAGGGTTGACTGGGTTATCCTGTGCTTATCACCTTAAACGGAAAATAAAAAAAAATAGTAATTTTTCTTTTGCCCTTTATGAAAAAGAGGATAATGCCGGAGGTTTATGCCGCTCTGAAGCTAGTCAGGGATTTGTTTTTGATTATACAGGACATTTGCTCCATCTGAAAAGTAATTATGCTAAAAACTTAATTAAAACATTATTGGATAAAAATTTAAAACGGATAAAGAGAAATGCCTGGATTTATTCTAAAGGAACTTATACTCCGTATCCATTTCAGGCAAATATATATGGGCTTTCGCAAAAAGTAGTAAAAGAGTGCATCGAAGGGTTTATTAAGGCGAGATGTTTGAAACAAGATAAATCAGTTGCTGGTTCTTTTTATGATTGGATTATTGATACTTTCGGAGAGGGATTTGCCCGGCATTTTATGGTTCCCTATAATCAAAAAATATGGACTGTTCATCCTAAAAATATGACTTGTGAGTGGATGGGAAAATTTGTTCCCCTTCCTCAAATAAGAGAAGTCTTAATTGGGGCATTTAGGCAACAAACTAAAACATTTGGTTATAACAGTTATTTTTATTATCCTCAAAAAAGAGGAATAGGGGTCTTAGCCGATGTTTTGTCCGGTAAAGTGCAAAAGCATTTATTTTTAGGCCGGCAGGTAAATGAAATTTGTTTGTCGGAAAAAGTTGTTAAATTTAGCGATGGACAACAATTAAAATATGATCGTCTGGTTTCTACTTTACCCTTAAAAGAGATGATTTTGAAAATAATTAAAAAAGTTCCTTGCCGGGTAAAGGAAAAGGCCGGGGCTTTGAAATGTAATTCGGTTTTAAATATAAATCTTGGAATTAATCGTAGGAATATTTCTGATAAACACTGGATATATTTTCCTGAAAAAAAATTTGTTTTTTACCGTGCAGGTTTTCCGATGAATTTTTCTTCTTCTATGACACCGCCGGGGACAAGCTCTATTTATACGGAAATAGCTTACCGGAAAACAATTCCGGGTTTATTGTCAGATGCGGGAGGGAATGTATCCGGTTTTTCAGAAAATATGATTGACCGAAAGAAATTAACAAATAGAGTAGTGGGGGATTTGATTAAAGCAGGAATTTTAAAAAAAGATGACAAGGTTTTAACCACAAAGATTTTAAACATAAAGAACGCTTATGTAATTTATGACCGGAAATACAAAGAAAGTACAAGAGTTATACATAAGTTTTTGCAGGATAATAAAATTTATTCGAGCGGCCGGTATGGGGCATGGAATTATTCTACGATGGAGGATGCTATTTTAGAAGGACGGGAAATAGCAAATAACTTGCTTAGCTAAGAACATTGCCGGTTAAAATAAAAACAATGAAAAAGATTAAGATAGCCCACATCATTACTAAACTGGAATTAGGAGGTGCACAGCAAAATACTTTATATACGTTAAAACATCTGAACCGTGAAAAGTTTGAGACTATTCTTATTAGCGGAAAAGGAGGAATACTTGCTCAAGAGGCATTTTTGAGTTTAACGAATAGACTTTTTTTTATTGGGGAATTGGTTCGAAAAATAAATCCTATTTTTGATTTTATAGCTTTAATTAAAATATGGCATTTACTAAAAAAGCAAAAAGTTAATTTAGTCCATACACATAGTTCTAAAGCAGGTATTCTAGGCCGTTGGGCAGCTAAATTAGCCGGGGTTCCTTATATTGTCCATACTTATCATGGATTTGGGTTTAATGATTACCAGAAATGGCTTGTTCGATGGCTGTTTATCGGAATAGAAAGAATTACTGCATACATTAGCACTAAATTAGTTGTTGTATCCGGCGAAAACGCTAAAAAAGCGATGGCTAATAAAATTGGGGAAAAGAATCAGTATGTGGTTATCCATAGTGGAATAAAAATTAGAGAAGTGTCATTTAATCCGATAATTAAAAAGGAAAAAAGAAAAGAGCTTGGGTTTAGTGATGAAGATTTTGTGGTAGGGATGATAGCTTGTTTTAAGCCCCAGAAAGACCCCATATCTTTTGTATTATTAGCGAATAAAGTTTCTGCTTGTTTGCCGCAGGCAAAATTTTTATTAGTGGGAGACGGCCTGCTGCGTCCTTCGGTTGAGAAACTGATTTCTAAGTTAAATTTGCAGGAAAAGATAAAATTGTTGGGGTGGCGCAGAGACATTCCCCTATTGTTACAAACGTTTGATATAATGATTTTAACTTCTCTATGGGAGGGTTTACCGCGGGTTTTTTTAGAAGCAATGGTTTTGGGTGTTCCTATTGTGGCTACCCGGGTAGATGGAGCAAGAGAGGTGATTAAAAACGGAATAAACGGTTTTTTAGTTTCTCCTAAAGATATAGAGTCAATGGCTCAAAAAGTTGTCTACCTTTTTAAAAATGAGGAAGAAAGGAAACAAATGGGAATATGTGCCAAAGAGATGATTTCTTCTTCTTTTGACATTGATCAAATGGTAAAGGAAATAGAAGAATTATATAAACAATTAGTTAGTTAAGAAAAAGTTATATTTGTAGTTTGTGAAATATAAATTGAATGGGAAAGGAAAGGATTAAGATGGGGAAGACGATAGTCGAGAAAATTTTAAGTAGTCATAGCAAAAAAGATGTTTGTGCCGGGGAAATAGTTGTTGCGGATTTAGATTTTTGTATGGGACAGGATGGGACTTCCGGAATAATTATCGATAGTTTCGGTAGTATGGAAATGCAAAATGTTTTCGATACAAAAAAATGTACAATGGTTATTGACCATAGTGCTCCCAGCCCTTTGCAAGAGGTATCGGCTGTACATAAAAAAATGCGGAATTTTGTTAAACAACAGGAAATATCTTTATTTGATATTGGGTGTGGGGTGTGTCATCAATTGCTTCCGGAAGAAGGTTTGGTTGTGCCCGGAGATTTAGTTATCGGGGCTGATTCTCATACCTGCACTTATGGTGCAATTAATGTTTTTTCTACCGGAATGGGTTCAACGGATGTCGCTGCGGGATTTGCTACGGGTAAAAACTGGTTTAAGGTTCCCGAAACCATAAAATTTGACTGTTTCGGAAAATGGCCGGAGGGTGTTTTTTCCAAGGATTTGATTTTATATATTATAGGCAATCTTAGTGCTAATGGAGCGACTTATAATGCTGCCGAATTTATCGGAAAGGCAATAGATGTGTTAAGTGTGGAGGCAAGGTTCACTATTGCCAATATGGTCATAGAAATGGGGGCTAAGTGTGGAATAATGTTGGCTGATAAAAAAGTTTGTGAGTGGGTAAAAGAACATTCTTCCAGAAGTTTTTTGCCTGTGGGACCGGATGAGGATGCGAAATATTTGGATATCAAAGAATATGATGTTTCCAATTTAGAACCTCAAATAGCTAAGCCGCATACAGTGGATAATGTTTGTCCCATTACTCAGATGGAAGAAACTTATATTCAACAGGGATTTTTAGGCACGTGTACCAATGGGCGGATAGAAGACTTAGAAATAGCGGCGAAAATATTAAGCGGAAAAAAGGTTCATCCTGATGTGCGATTTATTGTAGCACCCAGTTCCCGACGGGTTTTTTTAGAGGCAATAAAAAAAGGTATTTTGCAAATTTTGGTGGAAGCAGGAGCAGTAATTGTAACTCCCGGTTGCGGCCCCTGTGTAGGAACGCATAACGGCGTTCCTTCCGATGGAGAGAAAGTTATTTCCACTGCCAACCGTAATTTCAAGGGTAGGATGGGTAATCCCAATGCTGAAATCTATTTGGCTTCACCGGCTACAGTCGCCAGTTCAGTTATTGAAGGGAAAATTACCGATCCCAGAAAATATTTAGAAACTTAGAAAAATCTAAGAAAAAAAAGACAGTTAAAAGACAGTTAAATTGGTTTAGATTCGTTTTATTGGTTAAAGGATAAAAGAAAAAGAAAAAGACAAAAACGAAAGACTGCAAATGGCGAATAACAAAAGAAAAAAGACAGTTTTCCCCCTTTGGAAAAGGGGGTTAGGGGGATTTTGAAAAAACAGTTAAACATTGAGATATTATTGTAGGGGTGAACCCCTGTGTTCACCCGAACGAGGAAAATAAAGGTAAAACATATTTCTCACTAGACGCATAATTTTACCCTTTGGGCACGCAAAAAAAAATAGTCCACAGTCCATAGTCGATAGTCCATAGACAACAGATAACAGAAAGTTATAAGTTATGAGTTAAAGACAAACAGAAGTCCATAGTCGACAGTCCATAGTCCATAGATTACGGATAAAGACAAAGATAAAGACGAAAAACAGGCACAAAGGCATCAAGGCACAGAGACACAAAGTTAACAAACAAAGACAAAGATAAAAGATTGCAAATGGCAAGTCTGTTTGTAGTCGCTCAATTTATTGAGCAGAAATGTTTGGGATTTTGGTATTTGGGCGTTTGAAAAAGAGAGGTTATTTTAATGAAATACCGGATGATTTTTCTGGTTTTTTTATTGATGTTTAGTGCCTGTACTTCGGGTAGATATCGGTCAAGAATTAGAAAAGAAAAGAAATCGCGGAAAGAAGTTAGAAAAGAAGAAGAACAGGAAAAAAATAAAACTGACCGGGTTTTAGAAAAAAAACTACCAACCATCATACGTGTTTCGGAAACAACAGATCAAAAAAAGATAGAAGAAAATTTAAATAGTTTAGATTTGACAAGGACAGAAAAACGGGAAATACAGGAATTATCAAGTGTTAAGAAGGAAAAAGAAGATAAACAATCCTCTGTTTCAGCAGAAGGAAAACAAAAAAAAACTGTTTCTGAAAAAACAAAAATAGAACAAGTCTCTACCGGAAACGAAATTAAAGGCAGTAAAGAATTTAAATGGCGTAAAGTAGAAAATAATGCTTTCAAAGTAGGGGAAAAATTAACTTTTGCCATAAGATGGGGTGCAATAACCGCTGGTTATTCTACTTTAGAAGTGCACGAAATTATAGAAATGAATGGCCGCAAAGTATATCATATCATTGCTAAAACCCGCTCCACTTCTTTTTTTGATAAATTCTTTAAGGTAAGAGATACAGTAGAAACTTTTGTTGACGTAGAAAGTCTTTGTACCTGGCGGTTTAGAAAAGAATTAAACGAAGGTAAATACCATAAGGTGAAAGAAACGATTTACGATCAGAGAAATCATACCGCAACCACTAAAGGTAATGTGGTTAAAGTTCTTCCTTTCGTTCAGGATGTGTTGTCTGCTCTTTATTATTTGCGTACCCATGATATCAAAACAGGTAGAAACTATGATATTGATGTAAATACCGATAAAAAAAATTGGGCTTTGCGGGTAAATGTTTCAAAGGAAGAAATGGTAAAAACAAAAGCAGGTAAATTCCGGACAATTTGCATTGAACCGGTTTTGAGGGAAGAAGGGATTTTTAAACAAAAGGGACGGCTTTGGGTTTGGGTGACTAATGATAGTAAAAAGATACCTGTTTTAATGGAAAGCAAGATTTTGGTCGGTTCAATTGTTGCTGTTCTGATAGAATTAAAGAAATAAAATTTTGTTTGGAAAAAAAGTAAAAATTTAGTAAAATAAGTTGCTAAATCGATTTATAGAGTTATGCAAAATACAATGTTTTGTCATTCCGCACTTGATGCGGAATCTATAATGTTTTTAAATATCAATAGATTTTTGCTTCCCAGACTGTGTCACAACTCTGATTTTCATGTGGTAGCCGCAGGCTTTAGCCTGCGTTATCGTCGGAGCTTTTTCGCAGGCTAAAGCCTGCGACTACCAAAAAAGGGATTATGACACAGTCTGTCTGCAGGAATGACTCGCCTTATCCGCCTGAGGCGGAGCGGACAGGCAAAAAATATAAAAAGCCATTTTGCAGAAGTCTAAAATTAATTCAAAGTAAGGAGTATTTTTTTTATGATATCGAAAGAGAGAGCAAAAAAATTATACCAGGTTATGGATGGATTTAGAGGAAAAAAAATCTTAGTGATAGGGGATATTATCGTAGATAAATTTGTTTTTGGAAAGGTTTCCCGTATTTCCGCTGAGGCACCGGTTCCGGTTGTAGAAATAAAAGAAGAAAAATATATGCCCGGGGGGGCAGGTAATGTGGTTAATAACCTTTGGGCATTAGGAAGTAACGTTATGCTTTGCGGAGTTATTGGAGAAGATGTAGTAGGGTTAAGATTGATGGATGAATTTAAAAGTAAGGGCATAGAAACTTCCGGTATATTTGTTGATCCTTCCCGTCCTACTATTTTGAAAACCAGAATTATAGCTGACCACCAACAAGTAGTCAGAACGGATAAAGAGGTCAAAAACACCTTATCTGAAAAAATGAGCAAGCAAATTATTGCACATATGAATAAAGTATTTCCTAATATAGATGCAATTATTATTTCCGATTATGGGAAAGGGGTTGTTAATCGCAAGATTCTTTCTTTTATTATAAATAAAGCTTATAAGAAAGGAATTCCTTTATTAGTAGACCCTAAAATCGAACATTTCCTGCTTTACAAAAAAGTAACAGGAATTACTCCTAATCATCATGAAGCAGGACAGGCAATTCACCATAAAATTAATGATGAAAAAAGTTTATTATTGGTAGGTAAAAAGTTAATGAAAAAATTAAATTGTGAATCCCTTTTAATTACCCGGGGAGAAGAGGGAATGACTCTATTTGAAAAAAAGGGTAGAATAACCCATATTCCAACGGTAGCGAGAGAGGTTTATGATGTTACCGGGGCAGGGGATACAGTCATTAGTGTTTTTGCTTTATCTCTGGCGGTAAAGAAAAGTAGTTTTCTTGATGCCGCTTATATTGCTAATTATGCGGCAGGAATAGTAGTAGGGAAATTAGGGACAGCCACTGTTAGCATAGAAGAGATAAAAAAAACAATGAAAAAAGAAATAGGGGCTGTCAAAGGTAAAACGAAATGAACGTAGCGGGGATTATTCCTGTTAGATATAATTCTACCCGATTACCGGGTAAACCGTTAGCTGATATAATGGGTAAACCAATGGTGTTATGGGTTTGTGAACAAGCTCAAAAAGCAAAAAATTTAGAAGATGTTTTTGTAACTACCGATGACAATCGAATTAAAGAAGTGGTGGAGAAAGCAGGAATAAGGGTGATTACGAGTTCTCCCTGTTGTAATAGCGGCACAGAAAGATTGTCCGAAATTGTCAAAACATTGGAATATGATGTTTTCGTAAACATTCAGGGGGATGAACCTTTAATTTCTCCTGAAGTGATTGATTTGGTAGTACAACCGTTTAGGGAAAATTCGAATTTGTCCGTATCTACTGCAGTTACAAGGATTTCTGATAAAAATGAAATAAAAGATCCCAATATTGTAAAAGTAGTGGTGGATAAGTTTAATTTTGCTTTGTATTTTTCCCGGGCGGCCATTCCTTTTGTTCGGGATGAAGACAAAATGGTCCCCAGACCTCAATATTATAAACATCTGGGAATTTATGCTTATAAAAAAGACTTTCTTATAAATTTTGACTCGATGTCCCCGAGTGATTTAGAACAAATAGAACAACTGGAGCAATTACGTTTTTTGAAGAACGGATACAAAATAAAAGTAATGCTCAGTAATTATGATTCGATTAGTGTAGATACCCCTCAAGACTTAGAAAGAGTGAGGGAAATAGTTAGACAACAGATAACAGATAGTCCATAGTCGACAGTCCATAGTCCATAGATAACAGAGAAACAACAGTCCATAGTCCACAGTCGATAGTCCATAGACAACGGAATAAAGACAATAAACATATAAGTTAAAAATTTTGGGGTTTTGAAGTTTGAAGTTTGAATTTGGGAGTTTAAAAATTAGTCCATAGGCAGAAACGACAGTTATAAATTACGAGTTATAAGTTAAAGAATAAGACAGGCACAAAGGCATCAAGGCACAGAGGCACAAAGTTAACAAACAAAGACAAAGATAAAAGATTGCAAATGGCAAATGGCGAATAGCAAAAAGGCAATTTTTCCCCCTTTGAAAAAGGGGGTTAGGGGGATTTAGACAAAACAGTTAAACATGGAGATGTTATTGTAGGGGTGAACCCCCTGTGTTCACCCGAACGAGGAAAATAAAGGCAAAATATGTTTCTCTCTAGATGCATAATTTTACCCTTTTTACCTTCATTTTTTTAATTAGTTTTGTTAGATAATTAATTTAGAATTTATTCTTTGTTTTTATCTTTGTCTTTATCCGTAATCTATGGACTATTGACTGTGGACTATGGACTGTCTTGTTTTCGTATTTAGGAAGTTGTATATAATATAAAAGGAGTTGTTAAATGATTAACAGAGAGGCAAGGGAAGTTTTAAATATAGAAGCAGACTCAATAAAGGGCCTGATCAAGAATATTAATCGGGATTTTGAGAAAGCGGTTAAATTGGTTTTAAATTGTAAGGGGCGGGTAGTGGTTATGGGAATGGGAAAATCCGGAATAATCGCCAGAAAAATAGCTGCTACGTTATCTTCTACCGGTACACCGGCGTTTTTTTTGCATCCGGCGGAAAGTATTCACGGGGATATCGGGATGATAACCAATAGGGATTTGATAATAATTCTTTCTTATAGCGGAGAAACCGCAGAAGTAGGGAAGATATTGCCCCTCATAAAAAAAATGAAGGTAAAATTAATTTCCGTTACCGGTGGGAAGGGTTCTACTTTAGGTAAAAGTGGAGATGTTTTTTTAAATGTAGGAATAAAGAAAGAGGCCTGTCCGTATAATATAATTCCCACTTCTTCTACTACGGCAATGTTGGCAATGGGTGATGCATTAGCGATATGCGTTTTTAAACAAAAAGGTTTAAGTAGAGAGGATTTTGCTTTATTTCATCCGGGTGGAAATATCGGCCGAAGATTACTTAAAGTAGGGAATATAATAAAAAAAAGAAAGAAAAATCCGGTAATCAAGGAAGAAAAAAGCGTTAAAGATGCACTTTTTGTAATGACGCAAGGCCGTTTAGGGGCGGTAAGTGTGGTTGATAAAAAAGGAAAGCTGGTAGGGTTTTTTACTGACGGTGATTTGAGAAGGCATTTACAAAAAAAAGGGAAAGACCTGTTAAATAAAAAAATTTCCTGCATAATGACTAAAAACCCAACCACAATAACGGTTGATTTTTTTGCTAATGAAGCGATAAAAATTTTAAAAGGAAAAAATTTTGATAATATTCCGGTAGTAGACAAGAACAGTAAACCCATTGGAATTATAGACGAAAGAGATTTGTTGGTGCCGGAAACGGAATAAAGTTCCCCCTTTGAAAAAGGGGGGTAGGGGGATTTAAAAGACAGTTGAATTGCCTGTCCGCCAGTTTCTAAGGTGGAGAGGGGTAGCCGCAGGCTTTAGCCTGCGTATAAGTTTTTAGTTGTCTTTAGTTTTTGTTTTTTTAACTCATAACTTATAACTCATAACTTATAATTGTCTGTTATTTGTTATTTGTGGACTATTAACAAGAAAGGAAAAAGGAGACGATGAAAGAGGAACAGGGAGATATCAGTGTTTTAAGGCATTCTTGTGCTCATATAATGGCACAGGCGGTGACTGAAATTTATCCGGAAGTGAAGTTAGCTATCGGTCCGGCCATTGAAGAAGGGTTTTATTATGATTTTGATAAAGAAACACCTTTTACCCCGCAGGATTTAGAAATTATTTCATCTAAAATGAAAGAAATAATTGCTATGGATTTACCTTTCGTAAAACAGGAAATAAAAAAAGAAGAAGCGTTAAAATTTTTTAAAGAAAAAAAGGAAATATATAAGGTAGAAATAATAGAGGAAATTAAGGAGGAGAAAGTTTCCCTCTATAAACAGGGTTCTTTTGTCGATTTATGCCGGGGACCGCATCTTCAATCCACAGAAAAAGTCAAACATTTTAAACTTTTGAGTGTTGCCGGTGCTTATTGGCGTGGAAATGAAAAGAGGCAAATGTTACAACGAATCTATGCAACAGCTTTTTTTGATAGAAAGGAATTAGCTAAATACTTGTTGTCTCTAGAGGAAGCGAAAAAAAGAGACCATCGGAAAATAGGAAAAGACCTTGACCTTTTTAGTATTCATGAGGAAGGAGGTCCGGGATTAATTTACTGGCATCCTAAGGGGTTTATGATTAGGGATATAATTGAGACTTTTTGGAAGAAAGAACACTTTAAAGCCGGTTATCAAATGCTTTCTATTCCTCATTTAGCTAAGATTGACCTTTGGAAAACCAGTGGGCACTGGGATTTTTATAAGGAGAATATGTATTCCCCTATAGATATTGAAGGGCAGCAATATATTATCAAACCGATGAATTGTCCGGGGCATATTTTAATCTATAAAACAAAATTGCGCAGTTATCGGGATTTACCCATTCGCTGGGCGGAATTAGGTACTGTTTACCGGTACGAGCGTTCCGGGGTATTACATGGTTTGATGAGAGTAAGGGGGTTTACCCAGGATGATGCTCACATTTTTTGCCGGGAAGACCAATTAGAGGAAGAGATTATTTCAGTTATTGAATTCGTTTTATTTATTTTGAAAAGTTTTGGTTTTAATGATTTTGAGGTTTTTCTTAGTACGCGTCCCCCTAAATATGTGGGGACTGTTGAAGAGTGGGATAAGGCGACCGAGGCACTTAAAAAGGCATTGGAAAAAGTAGGTCTTGCTTATCAGGTTGACCCCGGGGAAGGTGTCTTTTATGGGCCGAAAGTAGATATAAAAATTAAAGATTGCCTGAAGAGGTCCTGGCAGTGTTCTACCGTGCAGGTGGATTTTAATTTACCCGAGCGTTTTGATGTTAAATACCGGGATAAAGAGGGGGGAGAACATACGGCAGTTATGATTCATCGGGCCTTAATGGGTTCTTTAGAGCGTTTCTTTGGTATTTTAATTGAACATTATGCCGGGGCTTTTCCTTTATGGCTGGCTCCGGAACAGGTGCGTATTATTACTATTACTAATAATCAGGAAGAATATGCTAAAGGAATTTTAAAAGATTTAAAAGAAGCTGATATTCGTGCAGAGGTTGACCTGGAAAATGAAAAATTGGGATATAAAATAAGGCAGGCCCAAATGCAGAAAATTCCTTATATGCTGGTGTTAGGACAAAAAGAAGCTGAATCACAGACTGTTACCGTGCGTAAAAAAAGCGGAGAGAACCTGGGACAATTAAAAATTACTGATTTGATAAGTAGATTGCAGCAGGAAATAAAGGAGAAGAAATAACAGATAGTCCATAGTCGACAGTCCATAGTCCATAGATAACAGATAAACAACAGTCCATAGTCCACAGTCGACAGTCCATAGATTACGGATAAAGACAAAAGACAAAACGAAAGACAAAGAAAAAGAAAAAGAAAAAGAAAAAGAAAAAGAAAAAGAAAAAGAAAAAGACTGGCACAAAGGCATCAAGGCACAGAGGCACAAAGTTAACAAACAAAGACAAAGACAAAAGACAGCAAATGGCAAATGGCGAATAGCAAAAGAAAAAATACAATTTTCCCCCTTTGAAAAAGGGGGGTAGGGGGATTTTGATAAAACAGTTAAATATGGAGATGTTATTGTAGGGGTGAACCCCTGTGTTGACCCGAACGAGGAAAATAAAGGCAAAACATATTTTTCTCTAGACGCATAATTTTACCCTATGGGCACGCAAAAACAAAATAGTCCATAGTTGACAGTCCATAGTCCATAGATAAAAGTATAAAAGACTGCGAATGGCAAATGGTGAATAGTAGGGGCGACCCTTGGTCGTCCGAAAGGTTCTATATCGTTCAAAACACATTTTACTTTTATTTTTAGATAATGTAAAAAAGTGTCAATTATTTTAAAACAAGACATTGATATTTACCTGTTTACCAAGGGATTAGTAACAGAAAATATTTCGGTTATTTTAAGTTAGCCGTTATGTTGTTCTAAACATCATTCTAAAAGGAGGTATGAAGGTGGCAACATATAAACAAATTCAAGAGTGGGTGAGGGAACAGGAACGCTTTAAATTTACTGTACATACTTGTTGGATAGCTCACGTAAAAGAAATGTGTGGGCTTAAACCAAGAAGAGCGGCAAACAGAGTTGATGGAAGAAAAAATCCATGTCCGCAGGATAAAGTCGAACCAATTAAAAAAGCATTCAGACATTTCAGAATGAAATGTGTCGATTTTAGAACATAAACGAAGTAACTCGGTTATTTTAAGTTATCGGAAATTGAGAAGTGTGAGGAGTATAAAATAACTTTCTTGGACACCAAATGATATTAAAAAAATAGAGGAAGATTTGCATATGGAAGAACTTTTTGGGGAATTATACAATTCAAATTATGAAAGTGAAATTGAATCAATTATAAAAAAAAATAAAGTAATGTGTGATCCTAATAACTGGAAACCTTATGGGGATAATAAAGGGAATTTTGGTACTTTTGAAAGTCAGCAGTACCATCCTATTCCAGCATTAATTGAAAAAATTACCAATTCTATTGATGCGATGCTTATTAAAGAGTGTAAAATAAAAGGGTTAAATCCAAAATCAAAAGATGCTCCAAAGTCAATGAAAAAAGCAGTTGAATTATTTTATAATGTAAAGGATGGAGAGATAGGAGAATTAGATCCAAAGTCAAGACGGGGACTAGCAGAAAACATACAAATTTTAGCGTTTGGAGATAAAAGTCAGCCTTCAATTGTCATTTATGATAATGGCGAAGGACAATCGCCAGATTTTTTCAAAGACACATTTCTTTCTCTACACACAAACAATAAAACTAATATTTCTTTCGTTCAAGGTAAATATAACATGGGGTCAACTGGTGCAGTTGTGTTTTGTGGAGATAATAAATATCAGCTTATTGCTTCAAAAAGAGACTCAATTTTTCAAAGTAATTCAAAATTTGGATTTACATTAGTTAGGCGTCATCCCTTATCAACAGAAGAAGAATATGAATATGGAAAAGCAACATGGTATGAATATTATTGCCCAAATAATTTAATACCATCTTTCAATATTAGTTCATTAGATATTGGGTTATATAATAGAAAATTCAAGAGTGGGAGTATTGTAAAGCTTTATTCCTATCAGTTACCTCGTGGTTCTCGTTCAGATATTACTTGGGATTTATGGAGAGATTTAAATCAATACATGTTTAATTTACCATTACCAGTCATAGTCTTTGAAAAGAGAGATTATAGAAGAAAAACCCCAAGTAAACCTTTATTAGGAAATAGAACACGTATTGCAATTGATGATAGAAATAAAGTTGAAAAAATAATCCAGTTTAATATTCCTAAAAATTCCGATGTTGGGGAAGTTAATATTGAAGTAATTATTTTTGACAAATTAGTTGACCACAATGAGTTCATAAATCATAAATCAATTATCTTTACTCTTAATGGTCAGGTACAAGGATTTGAAGGACAATCTTTTATATCGCAAGATTTGGGTTTTTCCCTATTAAAAAAGCATATGTTAATTCATGTTGATTGCACAAAAGTACCAACCAGCATACGGCAAGACTTATTTATGTCAAATCGTACACATTTAAAACAATGTCCTAAGACAGAAAAATTAAAAGATGTGATTATAAAAGTATTGAGAGAGAGTGAGCAACTAAAACAGTTAAACAACGATAGAAAAAATGCCATATTTCAAGATTCAGAATCAGATAAAGAATTATTAACTAATTTACTGTCTAAATTACCTATAGATAAAGATGTCTTAAATTTATTAAAAAAAGATGGTGTTTTAAATTTCCTTAAAATAAAAGGCAAAAAATTTAAACCAGAAAAACCTCTAAAACAAAAAAAAATGAAAAGATTTCCTTCAATTTTTAATCTTAAGCATAGTGATAATGGACAATTATATAAAACGATCCCAATAAATAGCCAAGGTAAAGTCATTCTTGAAACAGATGTTGAAGATGATTATTTATTTAGACCATATGAGAAAGGTACTTTTGAAATTGAAATATTACAGAAACAAAATAACACAGACAAACCGATAAAAGACCCGAGTCCAAACCCAAATGAAGTTACAGACATTATTACGGTTGAAAGGGAAGGGCCCAATAATGGTACAATTAAACTTATAATAAAACCTAATCATAAAGCCACTGTTGGAGAGGAGGTTGATATAAAAGCAAAAATTAGTTCACCTGGTCAAGATTTAAGTTGTGTATTTACAGTTAAAGTTGATAAAAAAATCGTTCCACCAAAAGAAAAGGAAGAAAAAAACTCAGAAACTTTTCCAAATTTACCAACACCGAAGAAAGCTTATGAATCACCTGTTGAAAATAATGGTGTTCCATGGAATGAATTCAATTGGGATGGCAATGATATAGTAAAAGTAATTAGTGCTGTTAATGATGAAACAAATGAATTATTAGTGGAGGGTATTGTTGTAAACATGGATGCCTTTGTGTTAAAACGGTTTGTTTCAAAAAACAAAATTAAAACAGAAAAGGAATTAAAATTTATTTCAGATAAATATTTTTTATCCGTTTATTTGCATTCTCTTTTCTTGTTTAGTATTCTACAAAAGATGAGAAAAGAAGATGATAAATTAAAACCAATTGAGGTAGATGAGTTTGTTTCTTCAATGATAAAACCCTACTCCAATTTCTTACTTTACGAAAATTATCATATTACAAAAATGGCTTTTGATGATTAATAATATTTTATATTATAACAGTATTAATTTATAGATGCTCAAACAAGAATATTGTAAAATGAAAATACGCTCCACAACTTCTGATAACACCGGGTACAAGGTTCTGCTTCCTTTGGTCGCTTTACCCAAATTGCTTTCCCGTTGGTCAGTGCAACTTCTTTTATCTGCAGAACGTTAAGCGAAAGGCGACACTGCTGTTTAAGAAAGGAGATTATAATGACATTAAAGGATCTTATCAAAGAAGGTAAAGGATTATTAATAGAAATTGTTTCAAAGAATAGAGATATTATTGCTGGAGAACTCCCAGTAAAGATCAAATCTTTACACGTCA
>JAUVLC010000143.1 GCA_030595925.1 Clostridia bacterium
AAAGCCTGCGGCTACCAAAAAATAAAATGTTTCTGAGATTATTAAAAAATAATAAGGGAGGTAACGGATGCATAAATTAAAGATTGTTTTAATAATGGGTTTGATGATCATCTTTTGCGGGATTTATGTTTATGCAAAAGAGGGGATAAAAAAAGATGAATTGTTTGTTACCGGGATGGAAGTAGTAGATGAAAAAGAGGTAATAATTTTAAATAGAATAATAGAAATAGAAATCAAAAAAGATGAAAAAAAAGATGAAAAGGAGATTTTGTTATTGCCTGTTGGAGTAGAGATTTTAAATAAAGATGTAGAACAAGCGATAAAGGATGCAGTGTTCGATGGTCTTGTTTCTGAGCAAAAAGGGATTGTTTCTTATCAAATAAGAGAGATAAAAGAAGAAGGAAAACAGACAAAGGCAGAAGTGGTATTTAATCAAGGGGTTTCTGTTGACTGTCCGATCATAAAAGAAGAGGAAAAAGATGCTTGGGTGCTCTGGCCGGAAGGGGTAGAGATAATAAATTTTCCTTTAAAGAAAATGATAGAAAGAAAAATAATAAAAAAATACAGTGGGAAGAAATAAGTATTTATTTAATTCAATGAGACTACAGAGTATGTCCCAACGCTGATTCTTAAAGCAATTGTAGCGGCGACATTTAAAGATTGTTGAAAAATACAAATTTGGTAGTCGCAAACTTTAGTTTGCGTGAAAACGTGGTAATATTTGGTAATAATCGGCAAAAAAATTCGCCGGCTTCCTCCTCAGGCGGACAAGAAAGCCGTCGGCTATCATTTTTCAACAATTTCTAAAGGAGGCAACTACATTGATTGTGACACAGTCTCTTTGCAGGAGTGACATTGATTGATATCCCACAGCTTACGGTGGGAGGGTTCAATTAGTTTGAATTGGTAGAAAAGGAAAAATTTAATGAATAAGAAAATCAGTAAATTTATTAGTGTTTTTATTTTTCTGGTGTCTTACCTGATTATGATTTTTTCATTTTGTCAGGCAGGTTCTATTTTTGATTTCGGGAGAAAAGATGTCGGAACGAATTCCGGGGAATTTTTAAAAATCGGTATAGGAGCACGGCCTTGTGCGATGGGGGGAGTTTTTGTTTCCATAGCAGATGATAGTAATGCCATATACTGGAATCCGGCGGGTTTAGGGAGGTGTAATTACCCGGAAGTAGGTTTGATGCATCTTGAATGGTTTGGAGACGTAGATTATGATAGTTTGAGTTATATACGGCCTACAGGGTTGGGGACGTTGGGAATAAATATGGTTTATTTGCAAAAAAGAGGAATGGAAAAGACGAAAGCTTCGCCTGACGGAAGATATTCCATGGATGGTACGTTTTCTTTTGCGGATATGGGGCTTACTCTTTCTTTGGGAAGGAAATTAAATAACAACTTTTATTACGGGGGAAATTTTAAAATTATCAGGGAAGAAATCGATGAGGATGAGAGATACGGGATGGCGGTAGACGGAGGAATACTTTATCTATATAATTCTTTGAGTTTGGGGTTTGTCGTACAAAATATGGGAACCGGGTTGAAATTCGGAGAAGAAAGATTTTTTCTTCCGCTTAGTGTAAGAGGTGGAGGTAGTTATAAATTATTACAAGATAATTTAATTATTGGTTTAGAAGGGGAATTACCCATGTATGGCAGATCGAACCTTTCCTTAGGAGTGGAATACCGGCTTTTTGATATAGTTGCTTTTCGTTTGGGTTATAAATATATCGACGGAGGCTGGCAAATAGATGAATTGAATGGTATGACCGGAGGAATCGGAGTGAGATTAAACGGTTCAGAAGGGAAGAGGGGTAGTTTGGGATTGGATTATGCTTTTGCTCCTTACGGTGATTTTGGCAATACCCACCGGATATCGATGAGTTATAAATGGGGTGGAAATATTGAGTCAGTCCGGGCAGATAAAGAAGAAGATATAAAAGAAGAACAAAAAGAAGAGACCGAAAATTTCGAAGATAAAGAAGAAAAGGAACAAAGAGAGATAGAGGAGATACCCAGGGTAGAAGACATAGATAATAAAAAAGTAATAATTAATAATGAACAAGTGGTTAAAACAAACGAAATAAAAAACAAAGAAAAGATGATTTATCAGGTGGTAAAGGGAGATTGTTTATGGAAGATTGCAGAAAAAAAAGAAATTTATGCGAATCCGGGAAAATGGAAGAAAATATATCAAACGAACAAGGATAAAATAAAAGATCCTAATTTAATATATACCGGCCAAAAATTAATCATTCCCCGGTAGGAAACATCCACGCTTGCCCAAAATCCATTTTTATCGATAAATTAAAATTTGTTCCAAGAGAGAACGGGTTTAATAAATTTAACCCCCTATTGTTTAATCCTCAATTTTATTTCGAATATTAGTTCTTCATTTATTCTCCTTGAACTTATATGTCCAGGTGCATAACAATAAAACCGGATTTTTATTATCCCCGCAGAAAGACATGCCGGATTTTTTTTCTTGACTTTACCGTCGATAAATTGTATTCTCAAAAATTGAAGACAAGATTTAATATTCTCAGTAAACGGTAAATTCTTTTTTACTAATAATTAAGTAACGATAAAATCAGCATAATTTGAGTTTGTTACCGGACGGTATCTCTTGTTCTTTTCTGCCTATCCGCCGGTCTGTAAGGTAGGTCTGCCAATTTTTAAGGCGGAGGATAAGGAGGGGAATTGGTTTTCAGGTATTTTTATGATAAAATTAAAATCTTATGCTAAGATAAATCTTTTTTTGGATGTAAAAAGAAAAAGGAAAGATGGTTATCATGATATTGAAACCATTTTTCAAACTATTAATCTGTATGATTGGATTTCTTTAGAGGTTTGTTCTAAGTCTAAGGAAATATTGATGGACAGTGATTGTTCTCAATTGCCGCTGGATGAAGGGAATTTAGCTTATAAAGCGGCAAAATTAGTCAGGGATTATGCAGGGGTAAGAAAAGGGGTTCAAATAGAAATAAAAAAAAGAATTCCTATAGGTGGAGGATTGGGAGGAGGATCTTCCAATGCTGCGACGGTCCTTCTTGGTTTAAATAAAATGTGGAATTTAAATTTGTCCTTGCAGGAATTGTTTGGCCTGGCAGAAAGAATTGGGGCGGATGTTCCTTTTTTTCTTTGGGGAGGAAGATGTTTGGCTATAGGCAGGGGAGAAAAGTTAGCGGTTCTTCCGAATAAACCGTTTTTTTGGATTTTGTTGATTTGTCCCGGATTTGCTATTTCCACTAAAGAGATTTACGAAAAATTAAATTTTAAGTTGACAAAAATAGAAAATAGTAATAAAATAACACACACTTTAAATTGTTTAGATAATACTTATAAAATAGGGGAAAATCTTTTCAATAAATTAGAAGAGAAGGTTTTTGTTCTTTATCCGCAATTAAAAGGAATAAAAGGGGATTTGTTAGGAGAAGAGGCTATTCTGGGTTGTTTAGTTTCAGGGAGCGGTTCTTCTCTTTTTGGGATAGTTAAAGATAGAAAGGAGGGTAAAAAGATAAAAGAGAAGTTTAACAAAAAGTATGCCGCTGACGTATATTTAGTGAAAACGGTATAATAGACAGGAATGCCTGAGGGTTTTGCTGTAAAAAACAGAAGAGTTTGTTTGAAGAACAAATTAGATGTTTACATGGCATAATACTCTTGGTAAATAAAACAACAAAATGGTAGGAGGAGAGATGGAGATTACTGAAGTAAGGGTATTTCCCAGAAATGAAGAGAAGTTGAAAGCATATGTTACAATTACTTTTGATAATTGCTTTGTGGTGCGAAACCTTAAAGTTATTCAAGGGCAGAGTGGTCTTTTTGTTGCTATGCCCAGTCGTAAAATGGCAGATGGTTCACATAAGGATGTTGCCCATCCGGTAAATAACGAAACAAGAAAAATTATTGAAGAGAAAGTTCTTAATGCTTATCAGGAAAAGTTAAAAGACCCTAAAGCATTTAATAGCGAAAAAAACAATAATTCCAGTGAATTAGGAGAAGAAGGAAAAAAAGAGCCTGAACAATCTATTTCAACGAATGATTTTAAAAACACAAATTTTTAAAAAAACTGTTCATCGGAAAAATAGAAAAAAATCAAATATTTTTTTAAATAAAAATGAGACTTGCCGTAGAGAACAGCGTATTGGTTTTTTTCTTTTGGAGGAGTAAGGTTAAATAAGAATCCGGTTAGTTTGATAAAAAGTAAATTTGTTTTCTGGGGTGGTGTAATTGGCAACACAGGAGATTTTGGTTCTCCCATTCTAGGTTCGATTCCTAGCCCCAGAGTATTTGTGTTTGAATATTTTTTGTTTCCGGGAGAAAGGGGAGGAGGGAAAAGATGCCGCATGGAAGGAGGAGGAAACTGCAAAAGATTCGTACTCACAAACGAAAAAAGTTTTTAAGGAAAATGAGACATAAGAAAAATAAATAGTAATTTGGATTTTAGTTTTCTAAGAAATAATTTAAAAAAGGAGGTAGTTGAAAAATGAATAAAGTAGAATTGATTGAAAAAGTAGCCCAGGATTCTGGAATAAAAGGGGCAGAAGCAAAAAGAGCTGTGGAGTCGGTAATAGACAATGTTGTAAAAAGTTTAAAAGCAGGTGAAGATATAACTCTTTCCGGTTTAGGCACTTTTAAGGTGAAGGACCGTAAAGCCCGGACAGCCCGGAATCCTAAAACAGGTGAAGCTATTCAGGTTCCTGCAGGTAAGAGAATTTCTTTTAAGGTCAGTGCAGGACTAAAAAGAGAAATAAAATAATAATTTAGGTAAGTAATAGTGTTTTTTTCAAAAGACTTAAAAAAAAAGATTTAACCTGTACCGAAAAAGGTGCAGGTTTTGTCTTGAAAGGCGTAAATCTTTTTAAAATTAAGAAAGTTTTTGTTAACAGTCTGTTGAAAAAAATAACAGATTTGTTTAGGGGAGAGATCTTGCAAGAGTTTGATATTGTAATTTTGGGAGCGGGACCGGCAGGATATCAAGCTGCAATAAGGGCTGCTCAATTGGGAGCAAAGGTTTGTGTAATTGAAAGAGATTTTATTGGCGGTACTTGCCTAAATAAAGGGTGTATTCCGACTAAAGCTTTACGAGAATATGCTCAAGTATTGTATACGGTTAAGAAGGCTGATACTTTTGGGATAAAGATTAGTGACTTTTCTGTTGATTTTTCTAAATATAAAGAGCGAAAGAATAGAATTGTTCAAAGGTTAAGACAGGGAATTAACTATCTATT
>JAUVLC010000158.1 GCA_030595925.1 Clostridia bacterium
GATTTGTTGTCATGCTTTTCCTCCTTTGGTTAATTTTTGTTGAAAGATATTATACCATCTTTCAAGGGAAGCTTGACACTTTATCATATCATCTATTGAATTTTTAGGCATTTGGGAACAAATTAATAACCCCGATTTTAAACCTCTCGAATTCGATAGGTTTAGACAGGAATCAGGACTGAATAGATTTACAATGTCGCCAAAGAAATGGATAGAGGCAACAAAGGCAGTTGGTATTTTTGCCAAATCGGGTCGTTATGGCGGCGGTACATATGCGCATAAAGATATTGCTTTTGAATTTGGATCATGGTTGAGTCCTGAATTTAAGCTGTATCTTATTACTGAATTTCAGAAATTAAAAGAAGCGGAAAACAAAACAAGACATCTTCAATGGGATTTACAAAGAACTCTGGCGAAGATCAATTATCATATCCATACTGATGCAATAAAAGAAAATTTGATTCCACCAAAAATCTCAAAAGACAAAATAAATATCATATATGCAAATGAAGCAGATTTGCTCAACGTAGCATTATTTGGAAAAACGGCAAAAGAATGGCGTGAGCAAAATCCTAATAAAACAGGGAATATCAGAGATCACGCAGCATTGGAACAATTAGTAGTTTTGACAAATTTAGAAAGTATCAATGCGATGCTTATTGATAAAGCTGCTGACCAGACAGAAAGGTTGAACATGTTAAATACGATTGCTATCACACAAATGAAATCACTTATAGGGAATAAACATATTAAAAAACTAAAATAAAAAAATTTTCAAGGGAGATATTACATTAAGTTGTTAAGATGTTAATAAAAAAGAAGAGATTAATAAAAAAGAGAAGATGTAAAGGAGATGGAAATAAGTAACTGCAAACGAACAAACAGTAATACAAAAGATAGTTAGTTAATAAAAGTCGCAAGGTGCATTTTTACTTGCCATTTACAAAAGGAAAAGGTAGAAATTTTTGTAAAGAGAAAGGGATTGAGGAGGATGTATTACAATTAAATTATATAAACAGCGTTCTTTAAAATCCCCATAGGTGTTACCAATGAATTTAAGAGGGAGAATATAAAAAGTAGACAGAATCCAGAGAATAAGGATGAAAAATGACAAAATATATAAGGGTAAGCACAAGGACTTATAATAATTTATTTGAGAAAATTGCGGAAATTCTTAATCAGGCAAAAACTAAAGTAATCAGAGACATAAATAGAACTCAAATTTTAGCCTATTGGGAAATTGGTCGGGAGATTGTAGAGTTTGAACAGAAAGGTAAATTGCGGGCAAAGTACGGGGAGGAAGTTATTGTAAAATTGGCAAAAGATATGAAAGATAATTTTGGTAGAGGGTTTTCAGAAAGAAATTTACGGAATATGAGAGCTTTTTATCTCAATTTCCCAATTCGGCAGACAGTGTCTGCCGAATCTGTCAAAGGTCAAAAATCCCAGATAGTATCTGGAAAATCTGCAATTTTGCAGACAGTGTTTGCCGAATTGGAATCAATGTTATCCTGGTCACACTATTGTGAATTATTGAAAGTAGATAAACCACTTAGTCGTTCTTTTTACGAACAAGAAGCAATTCAAAATAACTGGTCTGTGAGAGAGTTAAAAAGGCAGATTAATTCGATGCTTTTTGAACGACTGGCTTTAAGCAAAGATTCTAAGGCAGTAATGAGAATGGCAAAGAAAGGACAAATCGTAGAGAAACCGGAGGATGCCATCAAAGATCCCTACATCCTTGAGTTTCTAAATCTTAAAGAGGAAACATCTTATACTGAAAATCAATTGGAACAGGCAATTATTAATAAGCTCCAATATTTCCTGTTGGAAATGGGTAAAGGGTTTAGCTTTGTTGCTCGACAGAAAAGAATAACCATTGCCAATCGTCACTATTATATAGATTTAGTTTTTTATAACCGCATTCTGAAATGCTTTATCTTAATAGACTTAAAGACTGGTGAGCTTGATCATTCTGATATAGGGCAGATGAATTTCTATCTGAACTATTTTAAGGAAAATGAAAAAACAAAGGATGAAAATAACCCTGTCGGGCTTATACTTTGTGCCCAGAAAAATGATATCTTTGCAAAGTATGTTTTAGGGGGCTTGAAAAATAAAGTTTTTACTTCCAAATATAAATTGGCATTACCATCAGAAAAAGAATTAAAAACAAAACTTAAATCGTTATCATTAGAAGAGAAAAAAAACAAAAAAGGATAAACCACATATTTTACTTTGTAGAGCATAATGGCTAAATCTCGACATTTTTTTCGATATTTTGTCGGGATTTTAGAAAGAGAATTGGGGAATTTTGGGTAATCTTGCGGGACATAGCTCAAAGTTTTAAAGTTTCAAGTTTAAAGTATGGATAAAAGAAGCGAGGAGTGTATTAGTTTAGTTGGCGGGTAAATATTTAAAGGAAACAGGGGTAAAGATAGGAAAGTTGTTGGGAGTAGGAAAAGGAGCGATCCACCTTAAGGATTGGCGGACAGGTAAGTATAGCAAAAGAGAAAGGTAGAAGTTTTTGTAAAGAGAAAGGGATTGAGGGGCATATATTAAAAAGAAAGGAATTTTTATGATATTTAATCTGAAATACACAATAACCGATAAACTATTAAATAATCTTACCCTTATTGCAGCTGCCCGGGAAGTTATAGAAGAGTCGTATTTAGTGCCGAAATGGGAAGCGAAATTAAGGCGTCAAGCTCTTTTGCATAATACCCATTCTTCTACCGCCATCGAAGGGAACAATCTTACATTTGAGCAGGTAGAGTCCTTGGCTGACGGTAAAGATGTGATTGCTGCGAATAAAGACAAGCAGGAAGTTTTAAATTATCTTGAGGCATTAGGAAAAATCCCATCTATTACTAAGAAAGGCGATATAAAAATTAATGATCTTTTGGCTGTTCATAAAATAGTTACTAAGGGCACCTTGCAGAACGATTCAGGAGTTGGGGTATTTCGTGATAGGCAGGTTTTTGTAGGACGCAGAGTTGTTGATGGCACAACTATTCGAGAGATAGTTGAATATATGCCTCCTCAGGCAAAAGATGTTCCGGAGCTTGTTAAAGAATTTATTAACTGGCTAAATCTTGATAAGATTTCAGAGATGAACCCTGTTCTACTTGCTGGGATTGTTCATTATGAAATTGTGCGTATTCACCCTTTTATAGATGGTAACGGCAGAACAGCAAGACTTTTTGCTGCGCTGGTTCTTTATTTAAGCGGGTTTGATCATAGAAGAATATTTGCGCTGGATGATTTTTATGATAGAGACAGAAAAACGTATTATGCAGCATTGAAGACGGTTCAAACAAATAATAACGACCTTACACAATGGCTTGAGTATTTTAGCACTGGCGTTGCTATCTCTATTACAGAGGTAAAAGACGCTATTTTTAAGTTGGGTACTGCAAAGAAAATGAGTCATAAAAAGCAAATTGGGTTAACTCCGCGACAGATGAGAATCGTAGAATATATTAATGCAAAAGGTAAAGTTACAAATAAAGACCTGCAGGGATTATTTAAAATTTCGGCTCAAGCAGTGCATAAGGAATTGACTAAACTCGTAGGGCTTAAAGTAATTAAGCCGAAAGGACAAGGCAGGGCTCTCTGTTATATTCTTGTGTAGTTGGTTGATGATTAGGTTGATGATTAGGTTGATGATTAGAGGTAAAGGGGGACGTTGCTCAAAATTTTAAAGTTTCAAATATGGATGGAAGAAACGAACAGGGATAAAATTATTTTTTCCAGATAAAAAAAAGAGGGACGTTGTTAAAAAGTTAAATAACTATTGACATAACTTTGAACAATTTTGGTAGTTGTAGGCTTTTTTCCAAAGAGAGGGTGGACGAGTAGCCTACGGAAAATATCCAACGATAACAAAAGTTTCCTCCAGAGGCGGATCCACCTTATCTCCTCCAGAGGCGGACAAGCGATTGAGGGACACATATTACAATGTGCGCCAAGCAAAGCGTAGGTATTCTTACTGGTGAGGACAAGGTAAGTCAAGTCCGGATTGGGTAAAGGTTAGCCGCCAGCCCAACACTGAATTTCACGTTTAGTAAGGTAACGAACTAAACGAAGCTGAAAGGAAGGAGACATCGGGATGTAACGAAAGTGAATGGATAGAGCCCCGAAATAATGTGACATATCCA
>JAUVLC010000072.1 GCA_030595925.1 Clostridia bacterium
GACAAAGACAAAGACAAAGACAAAGACAAAGACAAAGACAAAGACAAAGACAAAGACAAAGACAAAGACAAAGACAAAGACAAAGACAAAGACAGGCACAAAGTTACAAGATAAAGACAAAAATAAGAACAAAGACAAAAAACAGCCAAATATAGTCAAAAGATGTTGAATGATAAATTTGTTTGTAGTCGCTCAATTTATTGAGAAAAAATGTTTAAGATTTGAAAGTTGGGAGTTGAAAGTTGAAAGTTGAAAGTTGGGAGTTGGGAGTTGGAAAAGATAGTCCATAGATAAAGACAAAGAATAAAGACAGTTAATTGGTTAAAAATGGAATGAAAGATTGCAATTGGGGAGATTATGCTTAGGATGAAATTAGGGATAATAACTGCTTGTTTATTGTTTTGCTGTAGTGGTTCTTTTAGCTGGGCAGCACAAAAATGGAAAAAAATGGAAAGTGAATATTGTGAAATATATTTTTTAAACTATAGTGAACTAAAAAAAATAAACTCTAAAATCAATGTATTCTCTATTTCTTTGAATTTCAAGAAAAAGATTATAAAGCCTAAAATAAAAACTAAAAGCGTTAGTGAAAAAGTAAAGCGAAAGTTTGATATTATTTTCAAGAAGGCAGAAGAGATTTTAAATATGTATCCCGGGGGGATAAAAGTAAAAATAAGGATTTATTTAAACCAAAAACAGCTGAATGGGGTATACCGTAAAATGTTTAAAAGAGAAAACAAAGCCCTCTCTTTTTATGTTTATAAAACCAATACTATTTATATCAGTGTTCAACATATTTCAGAAGGGGTATTAGCCCATGAAATGGGGCATTGTATTATTGACCACTATTTTGTGATTCTCCCACCCCGTAAGGTACAGGAAATATTAGCTATTTATGTTGATACTCATTTAAAAGATTAAAGGAATAAAAGTGAGATTGATTATATTGGGTTATTTATGATTTATATCATGAAAGAGCTTTCTTTTCCAATACGTCTAATGATTCGTTAGCAATTTGTTGAACTAATTTGCTCTTATCTTTTTTTGTTGTTTCCAACAGAACTTTTTTTGTTTTATCCCCGGGAAAATTTCTTAATGACCAGGCTATTCGCAGACGGAGACGTTCATCTGTTCCTTTGCCCAATCCAAGAAATTTCTTTCTTTTTTTAAGTAATTTTATTAAAAAAGGAAGAGTTTTTTCGCTTCCGATTTTTCCTAAAGCAATACAAATTTCTTCCTGAAAGGGGATATTGTCTGATTTTTTTAATAACTGGATTAATTTGTCAACAGCTTCAATACTTTTTGTTTTCCCCAACCCTTTTATTGCTTCTTGCTGTACGGACAAATCATTGTCGTTAAGAAATTTCATCAAAATATTGTTTGTTTGGACGTTGTTTGTTTTAGCAATAAGATGGATGATATCATTTTTTATTAAAGTGTCAGGAAAAGTGGTAAATTTTTCTAATTGTTCAAGAAAAGGATCTATTTTAAATTCGTCAAGTATTTCTATTATTTTTTTCAAAGATGAAGAGGATAAACCAAAGTTTAATTCATTAAGTAAAAGATTTGTTCCTTCATTTCCGATACTTTTTAATGCCTTAGCCAAGTTTTTCCGTATACGTAAATCTTCTATTTCCCGGATATATTCTATAATAAACTTTGTGCACGAATTCCCTAAATTAAAAATTATTTGTAAAGAATTTTCATGCTTTTGAGGAGATACGGACTTAAGATCATTTAAAAGAATTTCTTTTGATTCGTAAGCTATTTTTTCTAAGGAAATATTAATGACTCTGGTTTTTTCTTCTTCTTGCGAAGAAAACAGGGCTTTTTTAAATGTTTTAATTATTAACAGTAAACTATCAGTATCTTTTTTCAGCAGGAAATCGTTTGCTCTTTTGATTAAAAATTTAGTAATTTGTTTATATGCTTCAGTGCTTGTTTCTTTTTCTAAACATTCGAACATTTTCTTCTGCAAAATAGTTAATAGTTTTTCATTGTCAATAGAGGGAAGATGTTCACAAATTTTAGCAATTAATTGTACCGCACTTAACCGGATCATAGGAGAGGAGTGTTCCATATTTTCCAGTACTTTTTTGGTTAAATCCCGGGCATAATCATTTAAATTTAATTGGGAAAGTTGTTTAATCATCAACGGTATTTCCTGGTAAATAGGATTTTCTAATAAAGAAGCGCTTTCTTTTTCTAATAATTCGTCAGTTTTGAAAAGAAGTTCTTTTTTTTCGTCTTTGATTTCTTTTACCCCTTCAGGAATTTTATCTATTAATTCATTTTTCAATAATTGTTCAAAAACTTTGAAAGATACTTTTTTACTGGTTGGGGAGGTTAAGACTTTAGAAATAAATGTTTTTAAACTGTTGAGCTGGTCAATACTTTTAAAATCAGGGTTATCTTGTTTGCTTAAATCCTTATACCAGCAACTAATTTCGCTAAATATTTCGGTTATTTTTTCTTGTGAAAGGGTGGAAAGAAGTTTGTCTTTTAAGCCGGACTGTTCAATTTTTTGTGGTAATTGTCTTTCAAAAATCTCCTTTAAGACCATGGGATTTAAATCAGCTAATTTTGTCGCTAAGTGCTTTTGTACATTATCTTTTACATTTTGTTCGGGAATTTGATCCATCATCCCGTAAGCTTGTGAAAGAGTTTTTAGGACACTTTCTATTTCTTCCCCTTTTTTTATATGGTTTAATGAGTTGGAGACTTTTTGAATAATAATTTCCCCTTTTACTATAGGTACGTATACCGTTTGGTCTAAGGTTATATGGGAATTTTCTTTTTCATTGAATAATTCAATAAGTTCGTTTTTGTGTTCTTTTTTAGAAACAAGATGTTCTATTAATAGTAGTAATTCTTGTTGTTCTAATCCTGGTTTAAAGGTAATACTTTGTATGTTATGTTCGGCTAAGATTTTCCAGAAACTATCAAGAGCTGCTTTGGATAATTCTGCTGATAAAGGTAATTCTTTACCCTGAAAAAGTAATTTCTCATTTGCCTGGGAAATATTTAGTTCCGGACAAGTGTGTAAACCGCTTTTAAGAAGGAGAAGGAGACTGTTTATGGAACTATCCAGCATATTACTACCAACTGGGTAAATCTTAAAATTAGCAACAGTCATTCGGAAGGTTTTAAGTATTTCTGCACCCAGGTGTTGAATTTCCCCATTGTTAATTGTTTTTTCGTTTGGCATACTTACTCCCTCCCCTTTTTAAAAACTATTTTATTCTAAAATATAAGCAACCGGAAATCAAATCTTAAATTTTTAAAAAACCCAAAAATATTTTAACATAAATTTAATTAAGAGGTCAACAAGTTTTTAAATAATAGTTTGATTATTTTTTATTTGCAAACAATAGGTATTTATGGTAAATTTACAAAAAAAGTAATTATCGGGGAAATCATCTAAAAGGAATTAATAATGCAGGAAAAGATTTTTATCGGGACAAGTGGCTATAGCTATTCCCATTGGGGAAAGGGTGTTTTTTATCCGGAAGGCCTTTCCCGGAAGAAGTGGTTTGAATATTATACGAAATTTTTTAATACGGTAGAAATAAATGCGTCTTTTTATAGATTATTTAAAAGAGAAATATTTGAAAAATGGCACAGGCAGACGCCTAAAGATTTTATTTTTGCCATTAAAGGTAACCGATTTATTACCCATATTAAAAAAATTCAGAATTGTAAGGACTCTTTAAAGTTGTTTTTTGAAAGCGTTTTTGGCCTGAAAGAGAAACTGAAAATTGTTTTGTGGCAGCTTCCACCGGGATTAGTTTTTAATGAAAAAAAATTGAGAGATTTTTGTGAAATGCTTGCCAGGTGTAGTATTGGCCACGGTGATGTCCGGCAGGTTTTTGAATTTCGTCATCAGAGCTGGTTTTCCCGGAAAGTTTACCAAATATTAAAAGAGCATAAATTTTCTTTGTGTATTGCTCATTCCGGTCGTTGGCCTTATCAGGAAAAAATAACCAGTGATTTAATATATTTACGCTTTCATGGAGGGGGAGAGTTATACAATTCTAATTATTCGATTAGTGAGTTAGAAAGAATTGCTTTTAAGATAAAGAAGTGGGTAAAACAGGGAAAAAATGTACATGCCTATTTTAATAACGATACGCATGGTTTTGCTGTAAAAAATAGTTTCAAATTGAAAGAGTTTATTATAAATTCCAGCAAAAAAAAGTTTACTTAAAAGGAGAAGTAATTTAATGAAAGAAAATATTGTATTTTGCCGGATGCTTTTTAAAGGAAGGGTGCAGGGGGTTGGTTTTCGTTTTACTACTCAGCGTATAGCTGAAGTGAATAATCTTTGTGGTTTTGTGCGAAATTTACTCAGCGGAGAGGTAGAGGTAGAAGTGGAGGGAGAACGAAATGATATTAAAAATTTTTTAGAAGAACTTCGCCAACGGATGAAATTTTATATCACTGATTTAGAGGTTTCCCGGGGAAAATATCAGGGGAAATTTAGTAAATTTGAGATTACAATTTAAAATATACAATATTTTGGGTATTTTTGCGTTATATATAATAGAAGGTATTTATGAAACATTTATCTGATGGACAATTAATCGAAAAGTATAAAGCAGGGGATTTAAATGCACTTAACTCGTTAATTAAGCGGTATTCAGGAACTTTGTTTACTTACATTTATCAGATGCTTGGGGATAAAATTCTGTCGGAAGATGTTTTTGGGGAAGTTTTTTTAAAAATGATAAAAAATATTAATCGCTATAGGAATGAAGGCAAGTTTAAAAGCTGGTTGTATAAAATAGCCAGGCATCAGGTGATAGATATTTTAAGAAAGGAAAGGAAAATGAAAGTAGTTTCTTTGGATAAAGAAATTAATCCCGGCAGTGAAAACCCGTTAACCCTGGAAAATAAACTTTCCTGTCATACGCCTTTACCTGAAAATATACTTCAAAATAAAAATATTCAGGAAGATTTAGAAGAAGCAATATCTTCTCTGTCTTTCCAGCAGAGAGAAATTTTTCTTTTGCGCGAATATTCAAATCTTTCATTTAAGGAAATTGCTTCAATGTTAAAATGCCCGCTTAATACTGTGCTGGGACGAATGCATTATGCATTGAAGAAATTAAGGGCTAAATTATCCGCAAAATATGGAGGCAATTAAATGAATTGCAATATTTTCAAAGAAAAAGGTATTCTCTATTTATACGGGGAATTAAATGAACGGGAGATGCAAATATTCAGGCAGCATATAGAATCTTGTCCTTATTGCAAAGAAGAAATAGCAGGGTTGAAGGAGACAATAAGTGTTTTTAGAGAAAAAAATATGGATAGGCCAGGTGAACACATTTTTGAATCTATTGCCCATGCGGGTAAAGAAAAGAAAAGCTTTTTTAATGGCAACGTTTTATCTTTTAACCGCCGGTCTCCGGTTTTTACTTTTTGTTCAATAGCTGTACTGTTGATGATTGGGTTTTTATTCTTTTATGGGAAAGATTTAGGTTTTTTAAGAAAGGAGGTGTTCTGGCAACTGGAAGATGAAATTGAGGCGGTTAGGATAGAAGTGGATGGATATGTGGATGTTTTTGATGAAGAAATAAATGCTTATTCTGCATCTTTTTTTAATACAGAAATGGAAGAGATTGAAACAAAAATAAATGAATTATGGATTGAGATGGATGAGGTTTGAAAAATATTTTTAAAAAGGAGGTAATATAAAATGAGAAAGAAATCTTTGATTGTAACAGCAGTATTAATTTTTACCCTGAGTTTTATTTCCTTGGTGAAGACAGGGGTTATGGCTAAACCGAGAGGGGATCATCATCCGGTAGCAAAAGCTATTTTGGAGGAAGGAGAAAGGCAGTTCATAGAGTATTTGAAGGAAAACAATCCTGAAAAGTTTGAAGAAATGAAAGATTTGAAAACAGAAAGACCTGATTTGTACTCAAAGATAGTTCGCAATGGAATAAGGGAAATGCGTATTCTGAGAAGGCTTAAGAAGAACGATCCTGCAGGGTATGAAACAAGAAAGAAAATGTTACGGCTTAAAGATAAAAATTGGCGATTGGGAAAGGAATATAGAGAGTGTAAATCGGCTGGAAGAAAAGAAGAAATTAAAAAAGAGATTAGAGAATGTTTGGATAAGCTTTTTGATTTAAAGCAGGAAGAAAATGAATCTAAAATAGCTGATGTTGAAAAGAAATTAAAAAAACTAAGAAAGCGGGGTGAAACTCGAAAGAGAAACAAGAAAAAAATAATTAATCAAAGGTTTAACCAGATGGTTGGTGATGCAGAAGACCTTGGTTGGGATTAAGACCGTTTTGAATGGATTAAATTATGAAGGGCAGGACATTAAAGATGCCCTTCATAGTTGATTTTATTGTTTATTTTTGTATAATTAATAAGTATAAAAACTTTTATAAAGGTTGTGTCAAAAGATAGATGAAAAAAATACCTTCTTTTGAAAAAGGGGGATAAAAGGTGGTATTTATAAAAGGGAGGATTTTTATGAAAAAAAATATTAAATTAAAAAGACTTTTTGGTTTTTGGGGCATTGCAATCTGTCTGGCAGGATTTATAAGTGGGTGTACTTATTATATTAAGGAACCGCCTCCTCCGGTAAGAGTCGAAGTAAGGCCTGCCCGGCCTTATTCCAGAGCGGTGTGGATACCGGGACGTTGGAAATGGAGAGGTCGCCGGCGCAGGGGAAGATATATCTGGATTCCGGGGCACTGGAGAAGAAGATAAAGGTGGGTAATAAAATGAAAATAAATATAAAAAAAACGCAGATAGATGAATTAATCAAACAGGCAAAGCAGACTCAAAGAAACGCTTATTGTCCCTATTCTAAGTTTCCGGTTGGGGCAGCAGTATTGACCGGTAAGGGTAAAATTTATCAAGGGTGTAATGTGGAAAATGGTTCTTACGGATTGAGTATCTGTGCCGAAAGGGCCGCCATTTTTAATGCTATAGCTAGTGGTGAGACAGGGATAATAGCTCTTTGTGTAGTTGCTGATGGTTCCAAATGGATAAGCCCTTGCGGTGCTTGCCGTCAGGTAATTTATGAGTTTGGAAAAAATGTTTTAGTAATTATGGTTAGAAGGGATGGAAAGATTAAACGGAAACAAATTTCTTGTCTCTTGCCGGATGCATTTTCTTTATAAGTTTGTAAAAAAAGGGTCGCTTATAAAACAATTTTTCATAAGTGACCCTTTCTTTAATTTATTAAAATGATGTTATTTGAGATGTAAAAGTGTCCACTTTTAATTTGCAAATGATAAGTTCATTAAAATGTTTGACATTTTTAAGTGATTCGGATATAATAAAACTGCGTTGTTAAATTAAGGATAAAGGGGTAGGAAAGGAGGAAAGAGTAATGGCTAAAAAAGGAAAAGAAGAAGATAAAAAAGTGGTGGGAAGGAAAAAAGTAAAAAAAACAAAAAAAGAAGTTAAAAAAGATATAAGTAAAGGGACAAAATTAAGAGAAACGATAAAAGGAGATATAAAAAAGCAATTGAAAAGTGTTGAGAAAAAATTAAAAGACCCAAAAACAAAAGAGGAATTTAAAAAAATTGTAGAAAAAACAGAAAAAGGGTTAAAAACTTTTGGAGCTAAAATTTTAGAATTAGCTGAAGTAGTAAAAGAAGATACTGTTTATGGTGCGAAAATAGGAAGTTTAAAATTGAAAGTGATGGATCTTGAATCAAAAAGAATGAAAAAGCTAAGAGCTCTGGGAGAAACGGTATATAAACTGGTGCAGGAAAAGAAATTGGATTATCCAGAGGTAAATGATTTGTATAAACAAATTTTAGTGATAGAAGAAGATATTTGCAAGTATCAAGCAGAAATAAAAGTAACAGGGAAAAAATTTAAAAAAGTAAATTTTTAAATCTTTTTATTTTTTTAAAAATATAGAATATATTTTGGGGGCGTAGTTCAGCTGGGAGAACGCATCCTCGGCAGGGATGAGGTCACCGGTTCGAGCCCGGTCGCCTCCACCACAAATATAATACGGATAAAAATTAATGAAGGTTATTACGAAAGAGTTATCTTATCGTACAAAGGGAAATACAGATATAATTGAACTTAGTGCTGATTTGGAAAGGTTATTGAGTAAGCAAGAGATAGAGTCCGGATTGGTTACCGTTTTTGTCGTTGGTTCTACTGCAGGGATAACTACTATTGAATATGAAAGTGGGTTAGTGGAAGATTTTCAAAAGATGTTTGAACGGTTGATACCTCAAAACACAAGATATGCGCATAATGACAGATGGCATGATGGTAATGGGTATGCTCATGTACGTGCTTCCTTGTTAGGTTCTTCTTGTCTAATTCCTTTAGTTGATCACAAACTTTGTTTGGGTACCTGGCAACAGGTGATTTTGGTTGATTTTGATAATCGGCCGCGGGAGAGAAAAATAATTGTTCAGATAATGGGAGAAGAATAGATAACAGAATAAAGACAGTCCATAGTCCACAGTCGATAGTCCATAGATTAAAAAAAGAAAAGAAAGTCCATAGTCGATAGTCCATAGATAACAGATAAAGATAAAGACGAAAGACAGACACAAAGACAGAAACTACAGTTATAAGTTATTAGTGACGAGTTATAAGTTAACTACAAAAAAACAAAGACACAGAGGCACAAAGTTAAAAGATAAAGATAAAGAATAAATACTAAATTTTAAATTTGAAAGATTAAATCCGCCTTAAAAACTGGCGGACAGGCAAATTAAAATGTTTTTGAGTTTATAGATGGATATACGCATAATAGGTGGTATCGTAAAAGGGAGAAAGTTGAAGTCCCCGCTGAGTTTTTCTACAAGGCCTCTTTTGGGAAGAGTAAAAAAATCATTATTTGATATAATTTCCCCTTATATAAAAGATTCTTATTTTTTAGATCTTTATGGCGGGGTAGGAAGTGTTGGTATTGAAGCTCTTTCCAGAGGTGCAAGAGAAGCGGTTTTTGTAGAAAGCGATTCAGATTGCATAGGATTGATTAATGAAAATTTGAGTAAGTGTGGATTAAAGGATAAAGCAGAAGTTTATCAGGGAAATGTATTAGGGGGATTAGCTTATCTTTTATCGGAAAAAAAATTTGATTTGATTTTTGTAGGTCCGCCTTATAACTTAAATCTTTTAGAAAAAACTATAAAAATTATTGATGAAAGTAAAATTCTTAAAGAAAAAGGGTTAGTGATAGGACAACATCATTTTAAAGAAGTAATACCTCAAAAAATAGAAAATCTGGGAATATTTCGCCAGAAAAAATACGGAGATATGAGATTAAGTTTTTATCGAAGAGGAGGCATTCTTGAATGAAACGAATAATGGTGATGACCAATCCTCAAAAAAAAGAAGTTAAAAAGATTCTTCCCTTGATGGTAAATTGGCTGGAAAATAAAAAAATAAAGATTTCAGTAAATCTTCGCGATAAAGAAAACTTAAAAAAAACAGACTTGGTGATTGTTTTAGGTGGAGATGGCACAATATTGAAGGTAGCAAGATGGGTGGTGCCTTTTGGCATTCCAATCCTGGGCATTAATTTAGGACAATTTGGTTTTTTGTCTCAGGTGCGGGTTAAGGATTTATATTCTGCATTGACGAGAGTTTTAAAAAAAGACTATTACATAGAAAAAAGGATTCTTCTTTCTGCTAAGGTGGTAAAGTCAATATCATTGAAAGAAAAGAAAGATGTTAAACTTTCTTTTTTGTCTTTAAATGATATTGTTGTTAAAAATGCAGTTTCTGCACGAGTAATTAATTTGAATGTGAAGTTGGGAGAGAAACAAATTACTGAGTGGGTGGGAGATGGATTAATTGTTGCTACCCCTACGGGTTCAACTGCTTATTCATTAGCAGCCTTTGGCCCTATTGTTTATCCAACCCTGCCGGTAATGATTGTTACTCCTATTTGTCCGCATCTTTTGTCTTTTCGTTCATTAGTATTGGCAGACAGTGAGGTAATTTCTATTCAGGTAAAGTCTAAAAGTAATGTAATGCTTTCTATAGATGGACAGGAAGAGGTTAATTTAGGATATAATGATATTATTCAAATAAAACAAGCAAAGCAAAAGCTTAAACTCGTTTCTTTGTCTTCTAATGTAGATTATTTTCAGATCTTGAATAAAAAACTTAAATGGGGAAAAAGGTAGAGACGGTTAAACGACAAAGGACAGTCCACAGTCGATAGTCTATAGATTAAAAAAGAAACGAAAGTCCATAGTCGACAGTCCATAGTCCATAGATTACAGATAAAGACAAAGATAAAGACGAAAGAGGAAAAACAGGCACAAAGGCATCAAGGCACAAAGTAAAAGGAAAAGACGGTTGAATTGGTTAAAAATCGAAAAACGGAGTTAAAAGATGTTATTGGATTTGACGATAAAAAATTTTGCTATTATTTCTGATTTGCACCTTTCTTTTGATAGGGGATTGAATATTCTTACCGGAGAAACAGGTGTGGGTAAATCAATTATTATTGATGCTCTAAATTTAATTTTAGGTGGACGGGCTTCTTCGGATTTAATTAGAAAAGGAAGCCAAACCTGTGAAGTGAGTGCAATTTTTAATATTAAAGACAATAAAGAGTTAAGAGATTTATTAGTGGGTGTAATTGGCTCTGATTTTGATGAAAAAGAAGTTCTCCTGCGTAGACAGTTGACCAGGGAAGGAAGAAACCGTTGTTTTGTTAATGCCAATCTTACCAGTTTATCTATTTTACAGTTAATAGGAGAGAGACTTATAGATGTTCACGGACAGCATGAGCATCAGACTTTATTAAAGAGACAGGAACAGTTAAATGTTTTAGATAGCTTTGCTAATCTTTTTTCTTTACGGGAAAAAGTTTCAATGTTATATAAGCAATATAAACATCAAAAAGAAGAAAGGGATAAACTTTCATCATCTGAGGAAGAAAGAAAACGCAAAATTGATTTTTATCAATTTGAGATTGAAGAAATTAATCAGGCTAAACTTGTTTTAGGTGAAGAGGAAGAATTAGAAAAAGAATATCGTTTGTTATCTAACGCACAAGAATTGTCTATGCTTTATTCGGGTGTTTATGAAAAATTGCATGAAAAAGAAGAATCTGTTCTTGATTTACTTAAATCTGTTCAAAAGAATTTAAAAGAAATTACTCAAATCAATTCTGAAGTAGAAGATGTTTTGGAAAACATAAATAATGTTTTTTTTGAATTGGAAGAAATAGGAGAGAATGTTTGTGACTTTAAAGAAAAAGTTAAATTTGATTCTCCCCGATTGGAAGAAATTGTAGAGAGAAAAGATTTAGTTATTAAATTGAAAAGAAAATATGGGAATAGTATTAAAAACATATTGGAATATAAAGAAAAAATAGAAAAAGAACTAAATCAGTTACTTTCCTATGAAGAAAACAAAGAAGAAGTTGAAAAAAAAATAGAAAAAACTAAACAGGAAGTACTTGAGTTAACTAATAATTTATCCCGGCAGAGGCAGGAATCAGCGAAAATTTTTGAAAAAAGAGTGAAGAGTCAACTACGTACATTATCTATGGATAAAGTAAGATTTATTATAGATTGTAAAAAAGATGAGTTAAGTTTTAGTGGTGTAGACCGGATAGAGTTTTTAATTTCGCCTAATGTCGGAGAGGATTTAAAACCGATTAGGTTAATTGCTTCCGGAGGGGAATTATCCCGGATTATGCTTGCTTTAAAAACTGTTTTGGCTAAAGCGGATGCTATTCCCTGTCTTATATTTGATGAAATTGATGCGGGTATTAGCGGGGGGGTGGCAAAAACCATAGGGCAAAAATTAATTGAACTGGCTGATATTCACCAGATAATTTGTATTACGCACTTGCCTCAGATAGCAAGCTTTGCTTCCGTTCATTTTTTTGTAACCAAACAAGTGCAAAAAGGTAGAACTGAGACAGTGGTTAAAAAATTAGCAAAGCAGGAAATAATTAATGAGATTGCCCGGATGCTGGAAGGAGATAATGTCAGTACTCTTACTTTAAAACATGCAGAGGAAATGGTTAAACAGGCAAAACATAGATAAAAAGCAAACAGAAGTCCATAGTCCACAGTCCATAGATTACAGATAACAGACAGTTATAAGTTATTAGTTATGAGTTATAAGTTAACTACAAAAAAACAAAGATAAAGACAAGCACAAAGGCATCAAGGCACAGAGGCACAAAGTTAAAAGTGCGCCAAGCAAAGCGTAGATATTCTTACTGGTGAGGTAAAGGTAAGCCAAGTCCGGATTGGGTAAAGGTTAGCCGCCGGCCCAACACTGAATTTCACGTTTAGTGAGGTAACGAACTAAACGAAGCTGAAAGGAAGGAGACATCGGGACGTAACGTAAGTGAATGGATAGAGCCCCGAAACATTGTGCCAAATTCCAGAAGAGCCGAGATGGTTTTTAA
>JAUVLC010000165.1 GCA_030595925.1 Clostridia bacterium
TGTAAAAGAGCTCATTATGGTTATAAAAAAATATATTAAATCTCATAATCAAAATCCAAAAGTTTTCGTTTGGACAGCTTCAGTTGAAAGCATTATGAGAAAAATTTCAAATGTAAAGAACTGTTAGAGACAGTACACTAGGAGTAATAGGAAAAATAGAAAATACGCAGGTTAGAATAAGAGGAATGGCTCATAAAAAACAAAGAAAGATTATTAAAACAATCATTAGTGAGGGGGTTAGATATTATGAAAGAGGTAAGTATTCAAAAGCAATAGATAAATTCAGGCAGGGTTTAAAATTAAATCATAGAAACAAAGAAGCCTTGTCTTATATAAACAAAATAACACAGAAATATTTTGAAAAGGGAATGACTTTTTACAAAAAAAATGAATATAATAAAGCAATTAGTTGTTGGGACAAGATTCTTGAAATTAATCCGGGGAATAAAGAAATTAAAATGTGGAGAAGAAAAGCAAAGAAAGATTTTAATGAGAAAGTATATGTTTTTTATAAGAACGGAATAGACAAATATAACGAAGGGAATTATCCTGGGGCACTTACCTTATGGAAAAGAGGGTTGGAATGTGCCCCAGGACATAAGGAAATGCAACAATTTTTCATAGAAGCTAATTTAGCACAGGGGATATTATATTATCGGGAGAATAAGTTGGGGGGAGCAATTCTTTATTGGAAAGAAATTTTAAAAATAAAATCTAAATACCCAAAAGCGTTGAAGTATTTACGAAGAGCAAAAACGAAGCAAAAGAGATTAAGAGAATTAAATAATAAAAGCAGTCCATAGTCCACAGTCGATAGTCCATAGATTAAAAAAAGAAACGAAAGTCCATAGTCGATAGTCCATAGTCCATAGATTACAGATAACAGACAAAAAATAAACGACAGGCACAAAGACAGAAATTACAGTTATGAGTTATAAAGACGGTTGAATTGGTCAAAGGTCAAAGGTTTAATAAAATGATAAAACTTAAAAGTCAAAAACATGATTGCAAACCGATTAATAAGATTGTATTTATAATAATATTTATTTTAATCTTGGGGATAAAAAATGTTTGGGCTGTTGCTTATACTTCTATAGCTAATGGTAATTGGAATGACCAGACTATATGGAATGACGGAGTAAGCGGTTTTCCCGACGGGATAGATGATACGGCTACGGTTATGCATACCGTAACGATAACTGCGGATGTTACCTCTGGTGCGGTACAGGTAAATAATGGTGGAGAGATAAGAAATAATACCGGTGGTGTAACCTGGACAGTAAGAGGGGATATTACCGTCAGCGGTACTTTAACTTTAGGGGCAAATACTAGTACCAGGATAAATTGTGGTTCACCGGTACAGTACGGCATTATTATCGAGAATGGCGGGACATTTAATGCTATAGGTAATTCCTCTGCCAGTCGGGATTGTGTTATTACAGCGGTTAATAGTAGTAATAATACTTATATTTGGATTAAGGATGGGACGGAGACGGTTTTGCAGTATTGTAATATAAGTGAAATGGGTACTTATACAACCTATGGACTTCATGTTGAGGACATAGATAGTAGTGTCGTGGGGGAAAGAATATTTATTGACTATTGCAATTTTAGTAATTTTTGTTATGCTATTGCCTTTTCCGGTTCTAATAATAATAATGCAGCTAATAACGGGGGTATTTTTTACAATAATTTTTTCGGCAATGTTAGTTACCAAATAATGGTTCTTTATTCGTCAGATAACAACACTATATCGAACAACACTTCTTCCGCTGTTATATATGGGTCAAGTGCGGGTGTGGGTGTATGCTTAGATAATTCACATTACAATCTTGTAGATAGTAATATTCTTTTTGATAGTAATACGGGTAGTCACACCAGTGGTATTCTCATTAATTATTCTTCCAGTCATAATACAGTAACCAATAATGAATGTTATAACAATAGTATTGGTATTGCTCTTTTCAACGGGGCTAATAACAACCATGTAAATAATAATATCTGTCACGATAATATTTTAGGATCATCAGCAGGTTTTTATTTTTCCGATAATATTACCGATAATAATTTTGTTAATAATAAGTCGTATAATAATGTGAGTGGCTTAATTTGTGCATATCATAGTTCTACGAATAATACTTTTACTGATTGTCTTTTTGGTACGGATGGAATAAGTAATTTACCTAATACAACAGCAGATATTAATTTCGTTCCCTATTTAAATTATACACTTATTTTAGACAATTGTAAATTTGACAGCCCTACGGAGATTAGTGGTCTTTTTGATGACCCTGGTACCTGGGTTGTTTCTAAAAGCCATGATCAAAACGCAAATGATTATCATTGTTGGTCTGGTACTGATGGAATGGATTGGAACGAGGCATCCCTTCCTCCCGGGGTTAGTGATAGAGTATTTATTGATACCGGAACGGTCAATGTTAATAGTGATGCTCACTGGGATAGTTTAAATTGCAGCGGTAAAATAGTTATCGATTCGGGGATGACCCTGACCTGTTCCAATACAGGAACAGCAGTAGTGGTTAACAATAGCGGAGAAATAGAGATAAACGGAACGGGTATATTAGAGACTGAGGGGTCTGTTTCCGTGAGTGGCATATTAGATATGAATTCTACGGATGGAGTCGGTTCTTCACAATTAAAATTAGACGGTATAGATCATAATTTCAGTCAATGTGTTTTTGATGATAGTGGTACTTATGATGTTACGGTAGATAACGATGCGGATTTAATTTTTTATAATTCTACGCGAGGAAACGTTTTAGATAATTATCTGGATACTAATTCGTCTATTCTGTGGCTGTCCTTACTGCAGGCTCCGGTAATAAATCTTACCTCTTCTGACGGAGGAACAACGATGCCGGCCAATGGAAAAGCAATAATTAGCGGGTCAGCAGAGCCGGGAATGAGCATATATAGTGTTGAGGTGAAAGACCAGCAAGAAAATATTTTAAATGAAGGGATAACCGTTCAGGTAGATATAAATGCTCAGGTAGATATAAATGCTCAGGGAGGAATTAGCGGAGAGTTGGATTTAGGAGGGTTGGAGAGATATCTTTTAGTTAGTGCGGTAAAGGTAGAGATAGCGGTAAGAGACGGATTCGATAACAGGTCGGCACCCGGGGTATCAAATTATGTAAAGATAATGACCGGAAGGAATAAGATTACTCCTTATAACAATGTATTTGATCCCCATAAAGGGGAAAGATGCGAAATAAGAATAGAGTTGTTGGAAAACACACGAGTTGAATTGAAGTTATATAATTTAGTGGGGGATTTGGTCAGGGTTTTGGTAAATGAAGAAAAACAGGCTGGTACGGAAATAATTTCCTGGGATGGAAGAAACAATTGCGGGGATGAAGTAGCCAGTGGGACGTATTTATTACGTATAGAAGCAGGAAGGTTTAAAGATACTAAAAAAATATGCATAATCAAATAAATAAAGACGGTTAAAAGATGGTTGGAAAAGTTTAATTGGTTTAGATTGATTTAAAGATAAAAAAAATAGTTTAAAAAAATTGGGATTTTGAAGTTTGAATTTGGGAGTTTGAAAGAATAGTCCATAGATAACAGATAACAGAAAGTTATAAGTTATTAGTTATGAGTTAAAGAACAGCAAATGGCGAGCAAATTTTATCTTTAGTTTATTGTTTTTGTCGTTGTTTCAAATTTTGGATTTTGAAATTAGGATTTTTAATTTGCTGGAGCCCATTCGACTCCGCTCAGGATAAACTCAGCGGAAGTCTCGCCATTCAGTAAGGCGGATTTAAAATTTCGATATTCGGATTTAGTATTTATTCTTTGTCTTTGTCTTTGTCTTTGTCTTTGTCTTTGTCTTTGTCTTTGTCTTTGTCTTTGTCTTTGTCTTTGTCTTTGTCTTTGTCTTTGTCTTTGTCTTTGTCTTTGTCTTTGTCTTTGTCTTTGTC
>JAUVLC010000114.1 GCA_030595925.1 Clostridia bacterium
AAAAAAAACATCCTTCGCCAATTTTTGAAAATAAAGGAAAAAAATATCCGGAAATCACAAAATTTGAAATTCCCCGGTAATAAAAAATGATATTTCCAGGAAGCGCCCTTGCTATATTCATTATAGATATCCGGTGTCCAGATATAAACTGGTTTACACAGCTCATAGAAACAGTGTCGTCTACAACTAAATGTTGTCTAATTATCCACGGTAAAACTAATATAAAAAATGAGATAATTAAAAAAAATCCTTTCTTATATCTCTTTTTGATAATAAAAAAATAGATAAACCCCGCCAATACTAATGAAAATCCAATTAATTTAGTAAAGAAACTTATCGCCAACATAAAACAAGATAAGAACAGATATTTATTAAAAATATTATTAGTCTGTTCGTATTTTTTTAATAAAAACAAGGTAACAATAGAAAAAAACAGATAAACTATTTCCGGATTAATAAGTGTGGAAAATGATAAAAACCACAAGTTAGTACAGGTAAGCAAGATAATAAGTGTTGAATTATATGGAATAGGGAATAAAGCAGAAGTTACAAATTTTAGATTCTGTGCTTTAAACTTATTAGAAAGAAGAATATAAATAGTTATTAGTGATAGAGTTCCAAATAAAACAGAAAGCAATTTCAACGCAATAATATTGTTTTGAGTAAAAACCTTTAATACTATAGCTAAAAGGAAAGGATAGAAAAAGGGAAATTCTACATTGGAAGGGTTTCCCGAATAATAGAGGTCTCTATATCCCTGCCCCGTACTAATCGAACGGGCTAATATTAAGTAAAAAGAACTCTCGTTATTAAAATTAAAAATCGTTAAATCCGAATTTAATAAAGAAATTGAAATCACTAAAAATAACAGCAAAATAAATAAAAACCATCTTTTTTTAATAAACTCCACAATTTTATTTCTTACCATCATTTTTAACCCCTCGTTTTCAAGTATTTATTACCTAACATTTTAATCTTATAACATAATAAATTTCTCTGTCCGGAGTAGAAAAGATTCGACAAATCGAATATTACAAGTAAATATTGCACGAATAAATCACAACATTACTTCTTTAATCTTCTTCACCACATTGCCGGATTATTCTTCGCCTATGGTTTACTCTGATTTGCTCTCTTGCTTTATACTCTAAAGAAGAATCTATCCTCATCGCTTTTTTAAAATGTAATATTGCCAAACCATAATTCCCCTGGTAAGCATAAGCTATTCCTAAATTATAATAACAAATTGATAAAGTAGGATTTAATTTAAGAGCATTTTTAAACAAATTAATCGCTTTGGAAAAATTATGATTGTTTAAGTAAAGATTCCCTAATAATAAGTATCCATTTACATCATTTAATCCGGTTCTTATTAGTTCTTCCTTCTGAAGAATAGCTAATCTACTTTTGGCTATTTCATAATTGGGCTGCAAATCTACTGCCTTCCTGTACATTACACAAGCTTGTTTTAAAAGTCCTTTTTTTTCAAAACAAACCCCCATTTGATAATAAACACCGAAGAATCCCGGAACCATATTTATTACTTTTTCAAACTCAGGAATTGCCTCAACATAGTTGTCTTCCCCCATATTATACAGGCCTTTTTCAAAAAAAGATTTAGTTAAAGAACTAACCTGTACGAGTTTATAAATCCGGACAACTTGATCAGTAAAAAATATCTCAGGTTCAAACATAATCGCTAAAGGATTAAATATCAGATTTTGACATTCTTTATTCAATTTTTTTAATAGTTTTCTTTCCTCTTCCGTACTGACAACAAAATAATCAGCAATCCCACTTTCAAATGTCAATTTTATTTCTTCCCAACTTCTATAATTTGGCCAACAGGGAGCATTTTCTAAAAAAACCCCTTGTCGGTGACTATAAAGATAAAAAGCCGGAGCCCAATCAGAAATAACTACCGCATTAGGAGAAGTATTTTGCTCTATCCAGGGAGCAGCTCTAAAATATGAATTGTGCCAATACTCATGATAATTACCTCTCATTTTAATAGAAAAATGCTTGTAATTTTTCAAATAAACAACATTATTATAAATCATCTCGGCAATAGGTATTAAATTATAATAAAAATGGAATAAAATAATCAGGACTATTGCTACCTGTTTAAGATAACAATATCTTTTAACTACAAAAAACGAAACACCTTTAATTATAAAGTATAAAATAAAAGGGAGTAAAGGAAAAAGATATCGGGATTCCCCATTATGAATTAAAAGTATTGCTGAATATGAAAAGATATAGAAAAAAAGTAATCTTTTATCCTTTTTCTTAATTTGGGAAAACAAACCGATTATAACAGTAATACTTAAAATTATACTTGATAAAAAATAAAAAAAACGATAAGCTCGTCCAACATAAAATATTCCCATATTGTTTATCAGGCTATGCAGAGAAGGAAAACATTTTTCGTTAACAAAAGAAAATTCTTCTAGTCCTATAAAATATCCGGGAATAAAAAGTACAACGATTTGTCCAAAATAATAAACAATATGCCCTATTATCATTTTGCCAAACAGTAACACATTAAGTCCACTTAGATATATAATGAACTCATCAATATATGGCTTGGTTATGGCCTCACGAAAAAGAAATCCACTTCTTATTTCCCAGGGTAAAATCAAAAAACTGCATAAGCACATTAATAAAAATGCCTGTCGATATTTTTTTTCAGTAATAAAATAAAAAAAAGTCGCTACCATCAAAGATGCCCCAATACATCTTGTAAAAAATATTATGACTAATAAGAAACCGGCTATAAGCAAAAACCTCTTTTGGTTTTCGTATTTTTCTAAAATAATAAAAAACAAGAGAGAAAAAAACAAATAAGGCATTTCGCTGGCAAAACTTGTTGAAAAAATCAAAAAGAAAGGATTCGTCGCCGTAAAAAACAAAAGAAGCAGCAGGGATAAAAAAGAAATTTTTTTCTTAAACAAAAGATACACAAGAATTAAAGAACCTGTTCCAAAAAGCACGGAAATTAAACGCAAAAGAATAATATTTTCTCCAAAAAGAAACTGTCCCAAAGCTAAAATTAAAGGATAAAAAAAAGGTTGCTTGGTATGAGGAGGAGAAGAAGGATAATAGATGTCCTGATATTTGTGTTTCTGCGAAATTGACCTGCCTAGTAAAAATAATTCATCATTATCACCCCCTATGGGAAAATCAGGGATAAGCAATAAAAGAGAACAAAACAAATGAAGCAATAAAATCAATATTAAACATATTTTTTTCTTTTTTCTATTCATTTTTTATAACCAAACGAGTGTTCACTATTGTTTTTTCTTAAAAACATACAGGGATAATCTAAAAATATAACCAAATTCGATACAAAATCTTACTTTTGAGGAAATAAATTATATTTTATAAAATTTAAGAATGGAAAAGCAATTCTTGGTTCTAAATAACAAACGTACATACCTTGCCGGCATAAAGAACAATCTCTTAATTTTTTAACTTCCTGTATATATTCTTTTTTTTTCAAAACTTCTTTAACTCGCTGATTTATTAAAGAAAAAGATTTACCTTTTTTATACACAATGCCACATGGGACCAAATTCCCATCAGGCAAAATTTCAATATAGTAAGAGGGTAATCTACATTTCCCGGGCAAACAATTACTTTTCCCGGAAACAAAATAGTCAACAATATTGGAAAGAAAATATTTGCTATTAATTACATGTTTTTCATTTAAAATTTCTTTAATAAATTGCTTAATTTTTTCTTTCTCAATTATATTATTAGTAAATTCATTATCAGCCTGATTGCCAAAAATGTTAGAAATCGGTTGAAATTGCTGAAAAACTCCTATATTTTTAATTACCCCCACCAATTGTATTAATTCATCAATATTCCATGGAGCAATAATAGTATTAACTACTATATTAATATTAGGGGCATATTTTTTAAGATTATTAATCGCCTCTAAAGCATGGTCAAAAGCACCTTTTACCCCTCTTACTTCATCATTTGTCTCTCTTAATCCATCTATACTAATAGAAATTTCGTTAATTCCACTAAAAGCAAGTCGCTGGGACATCTTTTCATTTAATAAATAGCCATTGGTCACCAAATGGACATGGGGAACGAATTTTTTTGCATAAATAACCCTTTCTATAATATCCGGAAGCAACAACGGTTCTCCACCCCCCAAACTTAAATGACAACACCCCCCCTTAATATCATCAACAAGTTTTTTAAATAAGTTAAAAGACAACGTTTGTTTATTTTTTAACTTCCAATTATGACACATTTTACACTTAAAATTACAACTATTGGTTATGTAAACTTCACAAAAAAGGGGATTTATTTTTCGAAAAACCCAATAATTAAAATACCATTTAATAATTCTAATTAAGATTTTAAGATACTCTGTTTTTGTAGTTTTTATTTTTCTCATATTTTTAAATTTTAATTTTTCTATTTTTTCATTATCGGCAATTCCTGTAATTGATAATAACTATTATTATCCGTAAATATAAATTCTATAACTTAACAAAGATTATTTTAACAAGGTTTTAATTTCTTCTATTTCACCGAAAAAAGAATTACATTCCTCCTTTTTTATACTCTGCATAATTTTTATATAATGTTTTATTTTATAATTTAGACTTAAAGAATGTTCTTCTTCCAATGCTTTCTTAAATGCTTTTATAACTTCGTCATAATCGCCATAAAACATATAGGCTTCTCCTAAAGCATAATATGCTTCCGCCAAATGAGCATTAATTTGTATGGTTTTTATAAAACATTCTGTCGCAAAATTATAATTTTTATCTTCCATATAAGCCTTACCCAAACCCATCCATAATAACGCATTATTTGGGGTTTGTCTTAATTCTTCGATAGTTTTTATAATTTCAGCCTTATTTTTTGCTATTTCATAATTAGGCTGTAATTTAATTGCCTTTTCGTAATTATCTAATGCTTCCTGTAATAATCCTTTTTTTTCATAACAACATCCTGAATTAAAGTATTCTATAAAATTATTTTCAATTTCTAAAGCTTTCTGAAAACTCTTAGCCGCTTGTATAAAATCTCTCTTATTATACCAATAAACTCCTTGATTATTTAATTGTTTTGCTTTAGGATTAACCCTCAGTATTTTAAATAATTGTATCTCTTCATCCTGCAATAAATTGATTCTTACAATGGGAACAAAAATCTTTTCTTTACAATAATAATTTAGCTTTTCAATCATTCTCTCTGATTTTGGATATACCGACTCAACGACGATGTATTTTACATTATTTTTTTCTATTTCTGAAACAATATCTGCAATTTTTCTCTGTTCCGTATCTAATTGATACCGCCCCCAATAAAAATAACATGTCTTTCTATCAGTAAACAAGTAAAATGCCGGAGCATCATAAGCCATAAATACATCATCGGAAAAGGTGTTTTCCTTTACCCATAAAGCAAGTTCCCCATAAACAAAACATCCCGAAGAATAATAATAACTTCTTTCCCTTAAAGATATTCTTTTTTTGTTAATCAAATAGTCTACATTGCCTTTTATTCCCCAAAGAAGCGGAACAATATTACCATAAAAAAATATTATAAAGATAATCAGAATTATCGTTTTAAATAACGGCTTTGATAAACTTAATTTTTTCTTGAGCAAAAACACAGCCGTCCATAAATAATAAAAAATAAAAGGCAACAAAGGGAAAAGATATCTCTTCCCTCCCACAAAATAATAATTAGGCGGACAGAGTAAAAGAACCAAAAAATAGATAAAAAAATAAATCTCTATTAAATTTTTTCCTCTAATTCTGGATAAAAATCCAACAAGGGTTAACCCGGAAAAAAAAATAATCATTAAAAAAGAAAAAAAAGGCAATGATGATGAAATATTTGTTTCTTTTATGCCTGATATAAAACCATATAAAATACAAAAGAAACCTTTTCCTTCAAAACAAGGAATACCTAAAAAATAACCGGGAAGCAATAAATGAGTAATTGCTTTTCCATACTGAATAATATTCCAGGGAATTGTTTTTAGTAAATTTATCAGGCTGCCCTGATGGCCCTGCCAAATCTGAAAAAGATATGTCTGCGGAAAACTCCCTTCTTTTCCGAGAGTAGAAGGAATTACAATTATTTTATACATAATCCAGGGAAAAATTAATAAAGAACAAAAGAAAGTAATCAGCATTGCTTTCTTATATTGTTTTTGCACTACAAAGTAAATGACAGACGCCAGGATAAGAAAAATACCCATTGATTTAGTGAAATAAGCCAATATTAAACTCATAATCCCAAAAACCAAATATCTATTAAAGCGGGTATTTTGTTTTTTATATTGTTTTAAAAATAAAATAGCTAACATTGAAAACAAAAGATATGTGGTTTCAGGAATAGTAGTTACCAGAAAAAACATAAACCATAAATTAGTGCAGGTAAACAATAAAATCAGGACAGAACGGCTAAAAAGCGACGAGCAATTAATTATATCTTGTAATTTATGCTTTTTATGCCTCAAATTAAAATTTACATATTTACCGGAAAAGAAAAAATAAATCACCCACAGGGAAGTAATTCCAAAAAAAGCAGAAACCAATTTTAAACCAATTACCGTTTTAGGAAAAAGCATCAAAACAAAAGAAAGCAACAAAGGATATAAAAAAGGATGTTCTACTCCTTCAGGTGGTTCTCCCGGATAACAAATATCGTTATAACTATGATTAAAAGCAAGCGACTTAGCCAGAATAATATATAAAGGGCCATCCATCTTCATCGGCAAATCCCCATTTAATAATAATAATGAGGCTAAAACAGAAAAACAGATAATAAATAAAAAATACTTTTTTTTAATAAAGCTCATAAATTTCATCAATACCCTCATGTTTTTTTCCGGTTCTTTATTGTTTTTCCAAAATACTCAAATTTCTTCCCAGGCATAAGTAATCTTTACTACTCCTTCATCCCCATCTTTTGAAAAATATATATTATTTATTCCTCGCTTCAAAGAAGGAAGAGATTTGAAACAATTTGTATCTCTGTATTTCTCTACTCCTTCTTTTTCGTTCTTATTTGAAAAAAATTCATATTTAATAAAACAAGAACTCTTTGCATTAAAATCTACAGTCTAAACAGCTGTTTGATAATCACTCTCTGGCGACTAAACTTTCGGTGTGACTAGTGCTCTGTCTCATTAATTCCTGATAACATCATAATGCCTGCCAAGTTTTTCGCGGGCAATGTTCTTTGTAAATTGCCAGGATACAGTAGCTTTTTGCCGGTTACGTTGTTTTGCCCAAGCAAGTACTTCACGAGAGAATTTAGTCATAGTTGCTATCCGACGGTCAAGACA
>JAUVLC010000020.1 GCA_030595925.1 Clostridia bacterium
CAGAAGCCTATTGGGAGCTATATTGTAGATTTTTATGCATCTCAAGCAAAGATTGTAGTAGAAGTGGATGGATCACAACACATGGAATTGGATAAGGAACGGAAAGATGCACAACGAGATAAATACTTGAAGAACAAGGGATTATCTGTCTTGCGGTTTAATAATCTACAAGTTTTGCAAGAACTGGATTCTGTTATGGAAGTTATTTATCAGGCAGTAAAAGAAAGATTATGAATTAAAATCCCCCCAGCCCCCTTTTTCAAAGGGGGAAGAAAGCATAGTGCATTTTTTAAAAAAGGGGGGAGGGCCTGTTTGCGTGCTACGCACAGGCAAGCGAGAACACAAGAATAAACAAATCAGTGACTTCGTCCTTAGACGAGTATTCTCGTTAACAAATTATACAAATTATAAACTAAATGTCAAACATTTTTGACATTACGGTATTTTCTAATAGGAGGAATTATGACTGGTTTTAAAAAAGCATTTCCCCGTCATTCTGTTGAATTACGATTAAGTGATTTGAATGTGTTATTAAAGACAATATTTTCAGGGAAGATTTTTAAAGGGAAAGAAAGTAAAAAGTTCAAAGAAAAATTTGGAAATTATATTGGAGAGAAATATGTTTGTTTAGTGCAATCTTGCAGATTAGGGCTTTATTTAAGTTTAAAAGCTTTTAATTTAAAAAAAGGAGATGAAGTAATTCTTCCCGTTTATACACATTATTCTTTGCCAATTATTGTTAAACTTTGTTTTTTAAAACCAATATTTGTTGATGTAGAGGAGGATACGGGTAATATAAATCCGGATTTGATTGAAGAAAAAATTTCTAATAAAACAAGAGCTGTTTTGATTTCTCATTTAAACGGGGTACCTTGCAGGATGAAAAAGATTATGGAAATTTGTGACAAAAACGGATTGAAATTATTAGAAGATTGCGCTCAAAGCCTGGGAGCCGAATATGAAGGGGAAAAAGTAGGTACTTTTGGAACGGTTGGTTGTTTTAGTTTAAGGGTTGGAAAGGCTTTAACCGGTTTTGGAGGAGGAGTTATTATTACAGGGGATAAGGAAATAAGTGAAAATATTTCTGCCTGGATAGATGAATTGCCAATGATTAATATTCTTTCCTTGTGCAAAGAAATAATTTATGGAATTATTTCTTTTTTACTTACCAGGCCACTAATTTTTACCTTTACTTTATTTCCTTTTTTCCAAATATTAGAGACACTGAAGTCGGGTTTAATTGATGGTTTGACAGAAGAAAATGTTTCTACAAAGTGTAATTCGTCATTTATAAAAGATATAAGTTATCAAATGGCAAATATTCAAGCGGGAGTTGCTTTGAATCAATTAAATAAGGTAGATTTTTGGAATCAAAAAAGGTTTGAAAATGCGCAAATCTTAGCGCATTTTCTTCAGCAGACTAAAGGTTTGTTGTTGTATAAACCAGGCAGGAAAAAGGAATATAAAGAAGTAAGCTATCATTATCCTCTTCGTTTAAAAGATGAAACAAGGGTTTTCCTTTTCCGCAAGTATTTATTGAAGGAAGGAATAGATATTAAAATAGATGACCTGTTGGATTTAAGCCGGTGTGATTTCTTAAATAATGTGAAAGGATTTTTTCCAAAAGTTAAAGCATTGGAAAAAAATGTTCTCCAAATTCCTAATTCTCCAGTTTTAAAAAAGAAAGATATGGAAGAAATTTGTTATCGGATTATCCATATATGTAATATTTTATTTGGTTAATAAAAAAATATTGTTGAAAAATACAAATTTTGGTAGTCGGAAATTTTAACTTGCTTGAAAGTAAGGTGTTTCTTGATAACAATCATTAAAAACTCCAGTGATTGAAGTCATTGGCATTTGGTAGCATAAGGGAAGAAAAACAAAACTTATTGAGAAGCGAAAAAATTATGGCCATGTTATAGAATAAAAGGGTACAATATAAATGGCAAGCAAAAATGTAAAGAAAAGAGTGATATATTATGGATAAATATAGTAAAACATCTTTTATTTTTAGGAAGCAAAATGGATTGGATGTGAGTCGAAGAGGTATCTATGGGATTTATAATTTTTAGTAAAAAAAAATATCTTTTATTTAGTCTTGTTTTGTTTGTTATAATGTCTTGTCCATTATTGAATTCGGATATACCTATAGATGAGGGTTGTCCTTATTATCTGGTCTTAGGTCAATCTATAGCTTCGGGAGAGGGTTATAAAGATATTTATTATCCAGGTAATCCACCAAATACTTCTTATTCGATTTTTTTTTATCCGTTATTACTATCTTTAATTTTAATAGTTTTTCCTAACACGATTATTGGTTTAAAATTGCTTTCCCTTTTGTTAGGAATAGGTTCTTTAGCGGTTATTTATTTGTTTTTTTCTGATAAATATAATAAGGACATACAGAAAAGTGCAAAATCTTTAATTTCAGATTTAAAAAAAGGGGTTTGGAACAACTCAATTCTTTTACATCCTTTATTGCTTTTATTACTTCTTTCTATCAATTTATGGTTCCTGAGCTTCTCTGTTTTGATTATGCCGGAAACAGCATATATCTTTTTTTCTTTATTAACACTTTTGTTTTTAGAAAAATATGGAAAGCAGCAGGATTTTTTTAATAAAAGTCTCTTTATTGCTCTTTTTAGTATGACAATAACTTTTTTTATTAAGCCAATGGCTTTATCGATAAATATAGCTGTTTTAATTTTTTTCATGCTCAAACGGAAATATAAGGAAGGATTTTTTTTCGCAGGATTTTGTTTCCTTTTGATTTTGCCATGGTTCTATAGAAATATTGTAATTTCAGAAGTTGGAGTTTCTTCCAGCTGCTTGGTTCGGTTTATATCCGGCCATCAATTAAATATTGTAGGCTTTGCAAAGGGAATAATAAAAAATATTAGTAATTATTGGCAGATGATATCTATAGCAATATTTCCCGCTGGTTCTTTGAATAATTCTCTATTTTATGAAACACCAGTGTCGGTGTATTTTTTTAATGGTTTGATTAATAAACCAATATCTGTTTCTTTTCCCTTTCCACAGGGGGTTATTGACATAATTAATTTGTTTTTCTCTCTTACAGTTCTGTTTGGGTTTTTGTCCCAAATCAAAAAGAAACGACTGATAGAAATATATGTATTGTCTTATTTATTTATTCTCGTGCTTTTTTCCCCGATGTTTTCTTTTTACTCCGGAGCGAGATGTTTTTTTTGCTTACTTCCCTTTATATGGTATTATTTTTTAATAGGTTTTTTTGTGTTTTTAGAAAAAAGTCATATTTCCAGGATGAGTAGTAACAGGTTAAGCCTTGGGGTTATATTAATTATATTTGCCGGCAATATAATTCCAGCAATAGGATTGATAAAAGAAAATGTGAAATATATGTTAAATTATAAACATTTATCAAATAAAGAAAGGAAAGACTATCATGAATTCCAGTATGCAGATTATTTTCAGGCTGCTGATTGGATAAAGAAGAATGTGTTACCTGATGCTGTGGTTATGCATTATAACCCTGGTGCATTTTATTTGTGGAGTAATCGAAAAACGGTTTTCTTTGATATTTACTCAAATAAGGGAAAAAATTTAGAACGGATTAAATCAATGGTAAACAACAAGAATGTTAATTACATAATAACGAAAACAGAACAAGAGGAAAAAATAGTTTTTGAATTGAATTATCAATGGAAGGATAGAATCTTTATTCCATTTGTTGAATTTAGGGGGGGTATGGAGGATAATTCAATCCGGATATATAAAGTGGTTAAAATTAAACCTTTAGCGAAGGTGAAAAATATGGAGGGAGTGTTTTTCTTTAATAGAGGAAAATATGATATAGCAATACAAAAGTTCAAAAAAGTATTAGAGTTAGAATCTAATTTTGTAGGATATTATAATTTGGCAAATAGTTATGAAAAAAAAGGATTAATTAAAGAGGCAAAAAAGATGTTCCGTAAGGTCATTGAATTTGAACCGAGCTATGAAAGGTGTAGAAATGTTTTTAATATTATTTCACAAAGAGAAGTAGTAAAACAATGTCCGAATGATGTTTTAGCGTTGGAAAAGTTGGGGGAGCATTATCTGAAAAATCATAATAATATGTTAGCAATGGAGACTTTTATGGAGGTATTAAAATTAAATACAAATTCTGCTGCAGTATACTACATGTTTGGTATTACCTATATTAATACCAACGGAGATGAAGGGGAATATTTTTGGGCGATAGAGAAATTCAAAAAAGCAATGAATTTAGATCCGGGACTGAAATATAAAGCGAAACATTATATTGAGCTTGCTTGTAAGAAGCAAAAAGAAAAAATGGCTTATGCATTAAAGAATAAAGTTTTGTTAAAGGATGCTGCTGAATTTTAGGGTTTTCTCAAAAATTAAAAACGGATGTTATACTGATACATTTTTTTATCCTTAACATGGTTCCGAGATGTTTGAATTTGATAAAGATAAATTTGATATTAAAGGGCCATTTCCTGTAGTTAGAAAGTTAGACGGGAATGTTGTTCCTCTCCCCAATTCTCCGCTTTTGCGGAAAAAAGCATATTTATCTTTTTATTTGCGGGCGGGAGTTTTATTTAATGTTTTATGCAATTTTTTCCCTGGCGAAAAGTTGAGGTTTTTATAAGAACAATCAGAGACTTTGTTAAATGTTATAAAAATTAAATTATAGAGACATATTTTTCTATGCTATAACAGTAAAAAAATAAGGATGAAAAGTAGAGTTGAAGCAGTTTTGTTATATAAAGAAGAAAGGAATAAAGAATATAAATGGTTGCCAAATTAATATATTTTGTTCAACAAAAAAAATACATTTTAATTATATCGGCATTGTTTGTTTTAATGTCTGGATTATTGTTAAATCCTGTTCCACCCCTTGATGACTATGATAGTGCTTATTATTTGATGTTGGCTACATCTTTATCTTCTCATCAAGGATATAGGGATATTTTTTATCCCTCTTCTCCTTTAAGTTTTCATTATCCTTTTTTATATCCTTTGATGCTGTCTTTTGTGCTGCTGTTTTTTCCTCATACTATAATAGGGCTAAAGATAGTTTCCGTTATGTTTGGTCTTGCATCGATACTTGTTCTATTTATTTTGTTAAAAAAATGTGTAAAAACAAAATTTATGTATTTGATAATATTTTTTGTTGTAATAAATTTTTGGTTTTTGAGTTTTTCGGCTGTTATGGAAACCGAAATTAGCTATTTGTTTTTTTCTCTGATTAGTATTTTGTTTTTGGAAAAATATAAAAGACAAGAGAATTGCCTTAATATATATTTGTTTGCGAGTGTATTGTTTTGTGGAGCAGCCTTTTTTACCAGGACTATAGGTTTTTCGATTGTATTAGGTGTCTTTATCTATTTTTGGTTGGAGAAGGAATATAAAAAAGCGTTTCTTATAATCGGTTTATGGTTTGGTTTGATTTTACCATGGATAATATGGAAAGTGAATAATAATGTGACCGGAGGAGAAATAATTTCAGGGTCTTATTTAAGTGAAGCTCTTTCCAGGTACAACTTCGATATAAAAAGAATGGTAAGATGGGTTTTAAATAATATATCAGATTATTGGAAAGCCACGGCTCAGTTATTAATCCCTGGCTATTTCTTAAGTGAGCCGGATTTTGAAGGTCGGAAATTTGTTATTTTTCGTTACATTTTTGTGGATAGGAAAGAATATTTTAATTCTATGCTTTTTCCGTTATTTACTAAAGGTATTGTGGCCTTTTTTTCAGTCCTTACTCTGTCAGGTTTTATTTTTTCTTTCAAAAGGAGAAATTTGATTAGTTTTTATATATTAACTTATTGTATTGTTTTAGTTTTTTTTCCGGCCTTTTCTAGTAGGGTAAGATATTTTGTTCCTTTGCTTCCTTTTATTTTATATTACTTCTTTTTTGCACTCTCCTGGGAAAAGATACCCAGGGGAGTTTTTAAATGTGTACTTCTAATTCTACTTTTTTATAATTTATTGCCGGCAATGAAGTTGATAAGAGTAAATATAGGTTATTTTTTAAATACAAGGGGGCTTTCTGTAGTAGAGAAAAAAGAATATTATGAATTGGGTCATTGTATTGCGACGGATTGGGTAAAGAAACATACCCGCACAGATGCTGTTATTATGTGTCACTGTCCAGCCGCATTTTACTTATTGAGTAGACGGAAAGCAGTTTTTTTTGATATATTTCGTTGTTCTTGGCCAAGGGAAAGAAGTTTCCGGAAAATTAGACTAGAAATAAAGGAGAAAAAGGTTGACTATATTGTTGTCGGGAAGAAAAATCAAGAAGGAATAATTAAATGGCTAAATAAAAACTGTGAAAATATTATTTTTCAACCATTGGTTAAATTTAAATTGACAGATAAAGAAGATTTAGTAAGAGTATATAAAGTAGTAAGTGTCCACTCCCGGATAAAACTATTGAATAGAGAAGGATTATCCTTTTATAATAAAGGAAATTTTAGGCAGGCCATATTTTCCTTTCAAAAAACATTAAAAATTAAACCTATTTTTATGAATTTTTACAATTTAGGGCAGATTTACGAAAAAAAAGGACTGAAAAAAGAAGCAGAGAAAATGTACAGGAAAGCAATTGATTTACAGCCTAATTATAAAATTGCCAGGGATAGGTTTAATATTATTGGGCAGGAAGAAATGGTAAAACAAAATCCTGATGATGCTTTGGCCTGGGAAAAGTTAGGGAATTATTATTTAGAAAATTATGATTATTTTAGAGCAATCAATGCTTTTAAGAAAGCTTTGGAATTAAATTGTCGTCTATTTTTATCGCATTATAATTTAGGGAAGGCTTATCTTTGTAACCCCGAGAAACAACAATATGTTGAAGCAGTAATTGAATTTAAAAAAGCATTAAAACTTAATTCCGGTTTAAAAGAGAAGGTTAATCATTATATAAGGGTTGCTAAAAAGCGGCAGGAAAAAGACATTTATGATGTATTATATAATGGAGAATTTTAGTACTCAATTAGCTGTAAATTAATCTGGGATATGAAGTTAAATTAAAAAAATAACTCAGTTTGAGTGCAAAAAATAGTAATAAAAGGAGTATTTTATGCTTCATTTAAATAAAAAGTATATAATATCAATTCTTGTTTTAAATTGTTTGGTAATAGGAAGGGCTAATTGTATGCTTTTTGGAAAAATGCTGTTTACTAAACATATTAACCATACTGAAACTTTGATTTCTTCAAAAATAAAAGGTAACAATGGGTATTATCGTTATAACTTAAAATATCCTTGTGTTCCCGATGGTGAGGAACCATCTAATTTAGTTTTGTATGAGGATGGGATTAAGCTTGGCCCGGCCCATGGTGCACATAGTCAAATAAGAAAGAAAGGAAAAGGAAGATATTCCCATTGTAAATCTAATTTATTGTATTTTTCAACTTCAGACAATTCCGATCCCCGAAATAATGGGAGAGAGTATAAAGTTACGACTATTCATGATATAGTTACCCAGGAGGAGGTTATTACTGCCAACTTTTATCAATATCAAGTGAATGTAGGGGGCAAGAAAGCACCGTTTAACCGGTATATAAAGATAGAAAATATAGGGGAAACTGATATTATAAATCCTAAAGTTATTTCTGATAATGTAGTGGATATGTCTTTGCTCCAATCGATTTTAAAGGGAGTCATTACTGATTCTATGGGTAATAAAGAAAAAGCAATTAAACTCTGGGAATTTGTAGTGGATAATCGTTATTGCTGGTCTCCTGCGGAAAAAATATATGAACTTTGCGATCCAGTTGAATACTTCAATGTATATGGTTTTGGATTTTGTAGTGCTGCTGCCGAAGCGTTGGAATCTTTATGGGAAGAGGCAGGATTTTCTGCCCGTTGTTGGGGTTTGGCAGATGAACATGTTGTGGCAGAAGTGTTTTATAATAATTCCTGGCATATGTTTGATCCTCATTATGAGATTTTTTATTTAAATCGTAATAGAAAAACAATTGCCAGTGTAGAATACCTGGAAAATAATCCTGTTTTAATTGAACAAGCTGAAAGAAAACCTGTTGGTTGTGAAGTAAATAAATTAGCAAGGTTATATGCGGATAAGAATAATTTGATTGAAGATAACGAATATATAAAGGGACATTCGATGAATATGACTTTAATGCCTGATGAATTTCTGATAAAAAATTGGGAAATAGGTAGTAAATATCATGATAATTGTTATCATCTGGAACCACCGGTTTATTCTAACGGGAAGATTGTTTATGTTCCCGATTTAACAAAAAATAAGTGCATAAAAGGGTTGTATAAAAAAGAAAATATAAATTTTTTTGTAAAAGACAAAGGACATCCTTCTATACACGTAGATATTTCAGATAAAATTGCATATGTTATTTATAAAGTCAAAAGTCCCTATGCGATTGTAGGAGGGATGGTAGGTGGTATATTCAAAGGCAAGTGTAAGCTGTATATCTCTTTTGATGCAAAAAACTGGATACAAATATGGGAAAAAGAAAAAACAGAAGATACTGAACACTATGAGAACATAGATGTAATTGTAAATAATCCGGGTGGCGGTGATTATCAGACGGCTGATTGGAATCCTGATTTTAATGCAAAGTATTCTTATTTTGTAAAATATGAATTTTTGTCTAAAGGGGCGGGTTTAGATAAAGTTGTCCTTTCCACAGATATACAAATTGCACCAAAATCTCTTCCGGCACTAAAATCAGGAATAAATAATATAAGTTTTTCAATGGATAATAATAAAGATAATAATTTGTTTAATGCTTCTCAAAAAATAAAAATTACTTATGCCTGGGAAGAAAATTAAAATTAATTCTAATTAATAAAGGAATTTTAAATAAATGAAAGTATGTTTTATTAATCCCCCTTCATCTAATAAAGGGAAGCAAATTAGAGAAGGAAGATGTATGTTAAATGCCGGGACATGGAGTAGTTTATGGTCGCCTATTTCTCTTGCACTTTGTGCGGCAGTAGTAAGAAATAAGGGGATAGAAGTAAAATTGATTGATTGTGTTGCTGCGGAAATAGATTTTCACAGACTTTCACAAATAATCAGTGATTATTTTCCGGATTTAGTTATAATTAATACATCTACTCCTTCTATTAAAGGAGATTTATTCACAGTAAATAATATCAAAAATATTAATCCGGAAATAAAAACTGCTATTATTGGTATTCATGGGACTGTTTTGACAGAAGAATGTTTTCAAATGTCACCGGGTTTAGACTTTATAGTTCGTGGGGAACCGGAATATACGGTTTGCGATTTAACTTTAGCAATTAAAGATAATAATATTTTTTTAGAGGTTAAAGGAATTTCATATCGGAAAAATGGTGAAATTATTCATAATTTATCCCGTGAATTTATTAAAAATTTGGATGAATTACCTTATCCGGCATGGGATTTAGTTGATTTGTCTAACTATACCTTGCCTTTTAATAATAAACGGTTTTTATTAATCATTCCGGCACGAGGATGTCCACATGGATGTACTTTTTGTAATAGTAAAGCTTATTATGGGAGTACTTTGCGTTTACGCTCGGTAAAAAACGTAGTTGATGAATTGGAATGGGCTAAAAACAAATTTGACATAAAAAATTTTTTATTCTGGACAGAATCGTTTACTCTGAATAAAAAATATGCTTTAGGGGTAGCAGAAGAGATTTTAAGGAGAAAATTAAAAATATCCTGGATTTGCAATAGCCGTGTGGATGATGTTAATGAAGAAATGCTGGGAAAGTTTAAAGAGGCCGGTTGTTGGATGATTGGATACGGCATAGAATCAGGGGATGAGAATGTTCTTGTAAAGACCAAAAAAGGAATACATATTAATCAAGCGATAAAAGCGGTTAGTTTGGCAAAAAAAAACGGCTTAGAAGTGGTGGCATATTATGTGTTGGGGTTACCCGGAGAAACTAAAAAAAGTATAAAGAAAACAATAAAATTAGCGAATAAATTAGATGCTGATTTTGCTCAATTTTATTGTGCGGTTCCTTATCCAGGCTCTGAATTATATGAAGAGGCTAAAGGTAGAAAATGGATAAACACCAATGACTGGACTAAGTTTGAGCAAAATTATTCGGTTTTAGATGTTGACGGTATAACGGCAAAAGAAGTTATGTCCTTTAGAAAAACAGCTTATTTACGTTTCTATTTTCATCCAAGGAGAATTTATAAGATATTGAAAAGGGTAAAATCCGGGAAAATATTTTTAAATCTTATTTGGATGATCAAAGATTTTTTAAGATGGATATATACAGGTTAGTGTATTAATTAAAATAATTGCTTAGTTACTGTTGAATAAATTAATTAAAAGGGGTATAAACGAAAAGTGTTAGAATTTATTAAAAAAAGATATTTTTTCTTTATTCTTATATTCTTTCTGTTGATTTCTATTCTTTTGATAAATCCGGATTTACCTTTTTTAAACAGCGATAGTTCTTTTTATTTAATATTGGCCCAGTCAATTAGTTCCGGTCAGGGGTATAAAGATCTTTATTATCCGGGAAATCCTCCCAATGTAGAATTTCCCTTTCTTTATTCTTTGCTTTTGGCAATAGTCCTTAAAATTTTTCATCAAAATTATATAATTTTTTTGAAGTTGCTTTCTGTTTTATTTGGAATAGGTTCTTTAATTGTTGTGCGAATCTTTTTTTCTGAGATGCTTAAGAATAAAACTATAAAAGTTAAAGCTTTTACGGATTACTATGTGCCGCTAATTACTTTGTTTACCTGTACGAATTTGTGGTTTGTATCTTTTTCTACGAGTATTTTTCCCGAAATTCCATATTTGTTTTTTTCTTTTATTGCCTTAATTTTATTGAATAAATATGAAAAAAGCAGCAAAATTTTTGATAAATATTTATTGTTAACGGTATTTAGTTTAACCATAACTTTTTTTACTCGTTCAATAGGGTTGGCACTGATTATGGCGATAAGTATTTACTTTTTAATTATGAAAAAAAAATACAAAAAAGGATTTTATCTTGTTGGCTCATGGCTTTTTTTATCTTTACCCTGGTTAATAAGAACACTCTTAGTTTCTTCATCGGCAATTTCTAATAGTTATGTTAGCCAATTTGTATATGGGCATAAAGAATCGGTTATGAATATCGTGAAGGCAATAGGATGGAATGTCATCCATTACTGGCAACTAATTTCAACACTTCTTTTGCCGGGTTTTTTTCTTTCAAAATTAACAGAAGAGATGAGTTATTTCCCTTTTTTAAGCGGATTAATTAATAAAACGATACAATCTTTTAGTTTTACTTCTTTACCTGTACTATCTATTTTTTTACAGCTTATTATCTTTGGGTTTGTGGTAATAGGTTTTCTTTATCAATTAAAAAAAATAAAATTAACAGAAATTTATGTGTTGTGCTATTTAAGCATAGTATTTGTTTTCCCATCCTGGTTTTTTGCAGAAAGCGGAAATAGATTTCTTATACCGATACTTCCTTTTATATTATATTATTTTTTTTCAGGGTTATTTTTAGCCATTGATTTTACAACTGATGCAAAAGAAAAAAATGAAAAAATAAGTAAGAATATGGGGGTTAAAATAAAACTTATTATTTGTTTGATTATATTAATTGTCAATTTTATTCCGGTAGGAAGACTCCTAAAGGCTAATCTGGGATATCTTGTAAATTATAGACATTTATCTCTGGAAGAAAGAAAGGATTATTATCCTTCATGGTTTATGGATCGGTTTGAGCCTGCCGATTGGATAAAAAACAATACTTTTCCGGATAGTATTTTTATGTATGAGTATCCTCCTCCTTTTTATTTGGTTACCGGACGTAAGACAGTTTTTTTTACCTTAACTCCCTGTCCTGAAAGAGAAATAAAATTAGCAGAAATTGCTGTTACTATAAAACAAAAGGGAGTTAATTATATTGTTACGGTAACACCAAAAGAAGAGAAAATAATCGGACAGTTAAATCAACAGATGGAAGATATGATTTTTTTCCCTTTAGTACGTTTTGAGTCAATAGATGAATTAATTAAAATATATAAGGTAAGTAAAATTAATCCGCGGGCAAAAGTGTTAAATCAAGAGGGAATTAATTGGTATCATAAGGGGAATTTTAAAAAAGCGAGTGAACAATTTAAAAGGGCGATAGAAATAGATGCTCATCCTTTAGAATATTTTAATTTAGGTCAATGTTATGAGAGAGAAAATTTGATTAAAGAAGCACTTTTTACTTATGAAAAATCTGTTAAAATGGAATCCAATTATGAATTAGTAAAGGATAAGATTGATATCCTTAAACAGCAGGAAAGAATAAAAAATGGGTTTTGTTCCCCGGAAGAATATTTGAAATTAGGAAAATTATATTTAAAAAATTATGAAGCTGTATATCAGTCTATATATTGTTTTAAAAAAGCCCTGGAATTTGATTTCAATTGCGCTATTATTCATTATGAATTAGGGCGTGCCTATATTATTGATGAAGCATATAATGATGCTTTGAGTGAATTCGAAATTGCTTTTAAATTGGAGCCGGATTTGAAATATAAAATAAAACATTATATTCAGATAGTTAAACAAAAAAGGGTGGAAAAGCAAATTTCTTATTTAGGAAGAAATGATTAGCAATGAAGAATTATATAAAATTAATTATATCTATGAGCTTATTATTTTATTTGAATAATTTCCTTATTCAGGCAAAAGAAACCAAAAAGGTTATAATGAAAGAAATTATTGAACTTGAAGATGAAAACCGGAAATTAGATGCTCGAATAGTCAAAGGAATAAAATTTAAATTGGCTAAAGAACAAAATGTGGGAGGGAATACCGAAAAGTATATTCTTTATGGTAATGATAGTAATAGGTGGTTATTTAAAATATATAGTTGTTCTACTTTTGGAAAAGAGTCAATGGTTGTTTCCAGGTTGTCTGCCTTTTTTGGTATTAAAACACCTGCCATTTATGAAATTGAATTGGTGATAAATAAAAAATCGGAGTATGGGTCGCTTCAAAAAATGTTACCCAATGTTAAAGTATGGGACAGTAGTTTTGTATGCAATATTTCACCTGAACAAATAATGTTTTTCCAAAAACAACACGTATTAGATTGGCTTATTTATAACGGAGAAGTAGAGGGGGAAGAATTTTTATTAGATACAAAAACAGGCGAAATTATTGCCATTGATAGGGATGAAGTTTTTTGTAGCGAAGATTATGAAGAAGTGAAATTACCCAATAAAGAGCGTGATTTGTTTTGGTATAATGAATTTTTTAAAGAAGTGAGCAGTAATGGAAAGAAAATTGATTGTATTGCTGTTTTTGAGATGATTGATTATATCCAATCAATAGAGGACGATAGAGTAGAAAATATATTAAAAGATGTTTTTGGAAAGAGAGTAGATTACTACTTGAAAAAAATTTTGCCTAAAAAACATAATTTGCGTAGAGATTTTGAGAAATTTTATCAGGAATTGTCACTGATAACAGGAAAGAACATAGGCATTCCTCCCCCTAATATGAATAATAATTACGCGAAAACAGTTTTAGCAAATATGAAAGAAGAGGTTTTAAATAAAAAAGAAAGTATTATTCAAATAGAATTAGATAGGTTTGCGGTACAAGAAGATATCGAAGTGATTTCCTCTAAAGATGCGTGGTATTTGTTGTATTATAAGTTAAAATATGCATCGAAAGATGAATTTTTATTACGTGCAGGCGAAGTTAGTAAAAAGCTGGAAAAACTAAAAGATGAAACCAGAAGTGTTAATGAAAGATATGTTATAAATTTATATATTAACCAAATTGAAAAAATTAAGCAGCTTCTCGAGATGAAAAATATTAAGATTAATCGGTTCATTAAAAGAATTACAATCCACCCATTATTTAAGAATTTGTTGGATGTGCAAAATCAACGAATAAATTATTCACCGCCGGAAGCAAAAAAAAATGGGAAGAATGGTGAAAAAATATTAATGAATAAAATTCTTTGCCTTTTCAATGAAAGTCAAAAATTGGATAAAAAAATTGTAAAAAAATTACGATTTGAATTATGTAAAAATCAATATTTAAAAGGAAGTACCCATAAATATTTGTTCAAAAGTAATAATGGCGATTTGTGGATGTTTAAAATTTATCCGTTTCCAAATAATAAAAAAGTAAAAATATCCAGATGTGTATATCTTCTGGCACAATTATTGGGTATTTCCACTCCGGTACTTTACGAAATTAATTTGCCGATTAATGGTAAATTATGTTATGGGTCAATTCAAAAATTTATTTTTGACACCAAAGAACTTTTTGATGTGAAAATTAGCGAGTTAAGCAATACACAGATAGAGGACATACAATGTCATGAAATTTTCGATTGGTTAATTTTCAATAGAGATCCGGATTCGGACCATTTTTTTATTAAGCCAAAAACAGACGAAATTGTTGCCATAGATAAAGATTTGTCCTTAAGCGAGATGAAAGTAAATTCTTTAGGTGAAAATTCATGGAATAATCCATGGAATAATGCATATTACACTTATTTTTGGAAAGGATGTATAATCGAAGAAATAAATATTGGCTTTAAAAAAGCTTTCAATTTTATTGAGTACATACAAAACATAAAAGATTGCAAATTAAGAAAAATACTCTTAAGTTTATGTAACAAAAATAAATTAATAGATGAGTTTTTTTTACAGAAAAAAAACCTGAAAGTTTATTTCAAAAAAAATTATAGTAGATTGTCGGTATTGCAAGGAAAACAATTTTTAATAGCAGATAACGCAGATAAAAAAGCATATTCTAAATTGGTTTTAGAAAAGATTAAAAATATTGTCATAGAAAAAAGACAGATACTCAATAACTTAAAAGCTCAAAAAAAAACGCGACAAAATAATATTACAGTTATTTCTTCAAAAGAGGCATGGGACATAGTAGATAAATTAAATTACGTTTATAAAGAATGGAGTTTAGAGGATATTAAAGATGCGATAGAAAAATTGGAATTTTTGGAAAAGAAAAATGTAAATATTCATGAGAAATTAGCAATAAATTTGTATATTGAAGAGGTTAGAAAAAAATATATAAAAAAAATAGTAGAAAATTTTCCTATGAGAAAAGAGATTGAATTAATCACGATGCATCCCCATCAGATAAATGATAGGAAAATATTTAATTGGGAATACAATTTGAGGGCAGTATATAAAGACAAGATAAAATCGTTTTGGGAACATAAAGGAAAGTTTAGAAGGGATTATGAGGATATTTTTTTGCGTTTAGATTCTATTTTGCATTCTGTGTGGGGGAACTATTATGAAAAAAAGGAATTCTTTTTAAGAGAGTATAAAAATCGTATAGAAAAAGATCCATTACAATTAAAACATAGAGTTTTATATGGAACATTGTTGTTAGATTTGAATTATCTTGAAAAAATAAATGATGGGGATTTGAAATATTTAGGGATGGCATTGGTCTGGGGTTTTAAGGAGGACAGGGATGAAATAATTAGGTGTTGTAATAAGGCAATTAGTTTAAATGAAAATAACTTTGTTGCCTATAAAAGCTATATGTTATTAGGGTTGATTTGCGAACACAATAAACAATGGCAGCGATTTGGAGAAGGATTTGAATTAGAAAAATCTATTGGTGCTTATAAAAAAGCAGCAGTGATTAATCCTGAATCAGTAGGAGCACATTTGAATTTAGGGATTCTTTATCTAATAATGAAAAATGGGGAGAAAGCTTTAAATGAGTTTAAAATAGTAAATAAATTAGATGCTGAATACGGCAGGAAACATTTTCATTTTGATAGGATAAAAGAAAGAAATTCATATAGAAGGGGGAAGGAATATTTAGAAGCGGTAAGAATGAATACTCTTTCGGGAAGATATCATTATGTGTTAGGTTTGGCCTATAGGGTAAACGGACAGGTTTGGTTGGAACAAAAGCATTTTAATAAAGCTTGTGAATTTGGATATAAGGATATAATAGGGAGAAAGAATGTTTATTAAATCAAGCAGGAGAGTGATAAAATTAGTTTTTCTTATTTGGATAGGTATTGTTTCTTTTAGTTGCAGAATAGAGGGGAGAGATTTAATCGGAAGAATTACAAAATTAGCTAAAGAGGAACGGGAATTAAATAAGGAACTAATTAAGAGAAAGTCTTTTCAGTTAGCTGAAATACAAGAAACCATAGCAGGGAATAATGAAAAGTATTTACTCAAAGATACAGAGAATAGTTTATGGTCATTTAAACCGGATAGTCAATTCGCAGTGGAGAATGCTAAAATGGTTTCGGATATTGCGCAATTATTAGGAGTCAATGTGCCGGTTCTTGAAGGAGTTACTTTGCCGATTAATGGGAGAAATGTTTTTGGTGCGATTCAAAAAATAGGCTTTAATGACATATTGCGTGTAGAAAAAATGCGTATTGATGAAATGTCTTCTGAGGAGGTTTTATCTCTTCAAAAATTACAGGTTTTAGATTGGCTTATTGTGATGCGTCCGGGAGAGATGGATGAACATTGTTTTATAGCTTCAAAAACTAATAATAAAATTTTAGCTATTGATAGAGATGATGGTTTTGTAAATGCTGAACATGGAAGAATATTAAGAATAGAAAACTCTGAATGGGGAAATTCTTTTTATGGTCGGTTTTGGAATGGCTATTTAGATGGAGATATCAATGTTAATTTTAAAGAAGTTTTTGAGTTGATAGATTATATTCAACATATTGGGAATGAAGAATTTAAGGAAATATTGTTTTTTATAGAACCCGAATCTAAAGATGAACTTTTGGAGGAAATACTTTGGAGAAAAGCTAATTTAAACAAGGAATTTAAGAAATTTTATTGTGATTTAATAAAAAAACGGGGAAAATTGTTAGCAATTCCTTTTAATGCTAATTATAAAAATTATTTGATGAAACTTCTAAAAAAAATGCAAAAACGAGTTTTAACTAAAAAAATGAAGTATAATTTATTAATAAAGGAAGGAAAAGAGAGACAGAAAAATATAGAAGTTATTTCGGCAAGAAAAGTTTGGAAACTGATTTGTCAATGGGATGAAGAATGGAATGAATCATTTTTCCCTCACGAAATAATTGAAAAAGCACAAATAATGAAGAAAAACTGCTCTTTTGTTGGGGAACGATTAGCTATCAATTTGTATATTAGACAGATTAAAACCAGGCAAAAACTAAATATTTGTAGGATTATTGAACATCCTACTAATCTAAATTTTATACTGTTAGAATATAATCTTAGAATGAATAATTATGATATTTTTTTGAACAATAATGATAAAGAAATAGCTTTTCTTAAAAAAAGAGGTAGTATTCTTGCTCACCTTAGATATATGGATATTTCAAGAATAGAGAATAGAAGAGTAGAATTAATATCTGAATATAAAAAAAATTTAAAAACGAATCCAAACAAAAAAAAATCTTTGTTTTTATTTATAATGTCTCAAGTGGAATATGGTTTTAATCGAGTATTAAAAAAGTTAACCATAGAAAATAGTGATAAAATAAAAATTTTTTTGAGTGAATTGGATAATCAATTTTCATGGAAGTACTATGGATTTGCTCTTTGTGATTATGGGGAAGGATGTGTTCATGATGGAATAAAAAATTGTGAAAAAATAATTGATTTGAATAATGATAGAGAATCAGTATATGCTGCTTGTATGTTACTTGGTTTTTTTTATGAACATAATAGTGAAAATATTAGATTTGGTGAAGGGTTTAATATAAAGAAAGCAATTAAAAATTATAAAAAAGCTCTTAAAATTAATTGTGATTCAACAGAGGCCTATTTAAATCTTGCTAATCTTTATTTAATTAAAGGATCTCCTAAAAACGCATTAAAAAATTTTAAAAAAGTGATGAAATTGTTTCCTGAATATGCAAAGTTATATTTTCATTTCGAAAAGATAAAAAAGGAAAATAGTTATAGAAAGAAAGAAGAATATTTAGATGCTATTAGAAGGGATACTCTTAGCGGAGAAGATCATTATATTTTAGGTTTGGCTTATATGGCAAAGGATCTGTTAGGGTTAGCAGAGAAACATTTTAATAAAGCGGAAAAATTTGGATACAAAGTGGATATAAAGTTAAACTGAATGAGATAAAATGGGTAATATTAGTTTAAGATTATTTAATGACTATAAAACTTAGGTAATACTCAAAAATGGATGATAAAACATAGTAACTAATTTTTTCTCTTTGAAAAAGGGGAGGAATGAAAAAAAATATGGATGTAAGTTTTTTTGGCAAAAATATTTGTAATTGTTATGTATATAAAAAATTTGATTAAAACTTTCGATATTACCAAAAATTAAAATGAGGAAAAGAATGTTTAGTAAATTAGCAAACATAAAAAAGAGAAACTTCTTGTCTGTTTTCATAGTCTATTTAGCACTTTTTTTAAGTACAAAATTATATGCGAATATGGTAATGAAAGATATTATTCGTACATTTGAAGAAAGCAAGGAACTAGATAAAAAAATTGTTAAAAAAATATGCTTTAAATTATTGGATGAACAACTTTTAAAGGGTTCTGTTGAGAAATATATGTTTAAAAGTAATATTGGAAAGGAATGGCTGTTTAAGACTTATTCTTCACCGGAAACGGTAAAAACATCAAAGTGTATATACCATTTATCACAATTATTAGGTGTTTCTACTCCTCAACTTTACGAGATTAGTATGCCTATTAATGGGAAGCTTGTATATGGAACAATTCAGGAATTTATTCCGAAAAGTATAAGTGTTAAGAATATTTCCTTTGATAAGTTAAGTAAAAAACAGATTATGGCAATACAGAAATGTCAAATTCTTGACTGGTTAATTTTAGATAATGACACTACCTCAGATCACTTCATTATTAAACCAAAATCAAAAGAGCTTTTAGTTGTAGATAAAGATGATTCTTTTCGTTATATAGAGTGTAATTTTTTTGGTGATGATCCATGGAATAATTCATATTATACCAAATTTTGGGATGCATATACAAAAGGTGTTATCGATATTAGTTTTCAGAAAACTTTTGATTTCATTAATTATGTACAAGGTATAGATAATGAGGAATTAAAAAAAATATTATCGACAATTTCGGAGAAAGAGGAGTTGATAAGGGAGTTTTTTTTACGGAAAGAAAATTTAAAAAGTGAGTTTGAAAATTTTTATCGAAAATTATCAGTATTACGAAAAGAGCAATTTCAGTTATCAGCTAAAAGTGAAAAAGAAGAATGTTTAAAAGCAGTTTTAAAAAAGCTTAGAGAAACTGTTTTTAAAAAGAGAAGATTATTTAAAAAATTAGAATCCAAAATATTCGTAGAGCAAAAAAATATCGCGATTGTTTCTTCGAAGAGTGCGTGGTTTGCAGTGAGAGAACTAAATTTTTGTTCAAGAAAAGAATTTGTTCTCGATATAAAAAAAACATTAGAAAGATTAAAATATTTAGAAAAAAGCACTTCAAACGTTTATGAAAAATTAGCGATAAATTTATATATAGAAAACGTAAAAAAAATATGGAAACAGAAAGATGTAATTGAAAATTTTTTACAAAATGAAATTAAACGAATCACAATAAATAGTGCACAAATAACTAAGAAGAAGATATTAAATATAGAATATAATCTTAGGGGTTTATATGGGCAAAACAGGCATTTATTTTCTGAATATGAAAAAGAAATTGCAATGAATTCTATAGATGTACTGATTCATTTGAATTATATTAATCGTCCCGTAACTGACAAATTTAGTAAAAAAGAACAAGGTTTTTTAAAAATGTATAAAGAAAAAACAAAAAATAAGGAAAATAATTGGCTATATAAATTTATCTATGGAATATTATTAAAAGATTTAAATTATCTAGAAAGATTAGATGATAGTTTTTCATGGAAACATTTGGGATTGGGATTAATTCATAGTTTTAATATAGAGGGAGAAAGGGCAGTTGAGGAATGTAACAAGGCTTTGTTTTGTAAAAGTGAAAGCATGAGTACTTTTCATGCCCATATGTTGTTAGGATTTATTTATGGGCATAATTATAAATGGGAGAGGTTTGAAAAGGGGTCTGATGTGGAAAAATCTATAAAATCTTATAAAGAATCCCTTAAAATTAATCCGAAATCGGTGAAAGCACATTTAAATTTGGGTATTCTTTATTTGATACAGAAAAAGTCGGAGAAAGTGTTAAGAGAATTTAAAGAAGTAAATAGATTAAATCCTCAATATGGAAAAGAGCATTTTCATTTTGATAAAATAAAAGAAAAAAGTGTATATAAAAATAAGAATAAATATTTGGAAGCAGTAAGAATGAATACCCTTTCCGGAAGACATCATTATATATTGGGATTAGCATATTTAATAAAAGAAGACAAAGAAACGGCACAAGAACATTTTGATAAGGTAAAAGAGTTTGGATATTAAGATGAATAATAAATTATGTTATAGAAAAGAAGAAAGAAATGTTGGGAGAAAAACAAGTGTTAACAAATAAAAATGTTTTTTTTGTAGCAATATTAATGTGTTCAGTAATTATGTGCCTTGATTTAATGGTTTATGCGGATTCAGTTATTAAAAAAATCGTTAAATTGGAGAGAGAAAACCAAAAATTAAATGAGGAAATTATTGATAGATCAAGATTTGAATTGTATAAAAACAAAACATTGGGAGGAGAGACCTGTAAGTGGCTACTTAAAAATAAAGAATCAAATGATTTATGGCTGTTTAAAATTTATAAATCTTCAATGCCTGTAAATAGTGCAATTGTAACATATCGGTTAGCCCAGTTATTGGGATTAGATATGCCGGAAATCACCAAAATTATTTTACCCATTAATGGGAGAATGCAATATGGGTCAATTCAAAAAATGATACCTAATGTAATAAGCATTAATGAAATTCCTTTTAATCTTTTATCTGTCAAACAAATAGAATCTATAATGAAAAATCAAGTATTGGATTGGATTGTTTTTAATAGTGATGTAGACAAAAATGAATTTCTTGTAGAAAAGGAAACAGGAAAAATTATAGTTATTGACAAGGATGAAACTTTTTATGAAAGTGAATCATTTTTTTTAAAAGATAACCAGGGAGGAGATTCTTATTATTATGAATTTTGGAAGGCTTATTCAGAAAGTAAAATAAATATTAATAGTGTTAGTATTAAAAAGTTTTTTGAGTTAATAGATTATTTTCAAGCTATTGATAATTGTTATGTAGTATCTATAATAAACGATTTGTTAAAAAATACGATTGATTCTGCTGAGTTGGATTCCATAATAGAAAAAGTAATTTCGAGAAAGAATAATTTGCGACAGGATTTTGAAAATTTTTATAAAGATTTAGCAAAAAAAAACGATTGCTTTTTACAAATTCCTTTGATTGGGAAAAAGAATTTTTATGCACAAGCGGTTTTAAAAAAATTGAAAAAAAGCGTCTCTCAAAAAAGATTAAAACTTGATAAAATAAAGGTTAAAAAAGATAAACCACAGGAAGATATCAAAAGATTGTCCTGTCCGGATGCTGCATTTTTGATAGAAGATTTAAATTATGTATCAAGAGAAGAATTTATGTCATTTTCAAAGTTGAGCATTGAAAAATTGAATTGTCTGAAAGCAAAAAGCATTTCGATTTATGAACAATTTGTTATAGATTTATATATTGAGCAAATTAAAAACCTTCAAAATAAAACGGGTATAGAGAATTTTGTTCAGAGAAAAATAGAACAAATTGTTTTGTATCCCGAAGAAATTACGAATGTGGAAATATTAACTATGGAGTATAATTTAAGAGCTATTTATGGAGAAGTTCGCAAGGAGTTTAAAGAGTACAAAAAAGATGTTGAAGAAAAACCGAGAAATATTTTAACACATTTAGACTATTTTCAATATCCTATAGGAGAGGGTGATGAAAAAGAAGAAAATCTGATTGTAAATAAATATAAAGCCTTATTGAAAAAAAATCCAATGAATGCAATATATGAAGTTTTATATGTGATGGTATTGGGAAATGCAGAATATTCTGAAAAGATTGATGACAATTTCATTTGGAAGCATTTTGGATTGGGATTAATTTATAGTTTTGATGAAGAGAGAGAAAGAGCAATTGAGGAATGTAATAAGGCTTTGTTTTGTAAAAATGAAGGGGAAAATGTTTTTTGTATCCATGTGCTTTTAGGACTTCTCTACGAATATAACAATAGATGGGAAAGGTTCGGAGGGGGATTTGATGTGAAAAAATCCATAAAATCTTACAAAGAAGCCCTTAAGATTAATCCAAAATTGGTAAAAGCACATTTAAATTTGGGTATTCTTTGTTTGATAGAGGAAAAACCGGATGAAGCCTTAAAAGAGTTTAAAGAAGTAAATAGATTAAATCCTCAATATGGAAAAGAGCATTTTCATTTTGAAAAAATAAATAGAAGGAGATTATATAGAAATAAAAAAAAATATTTAGAGGCAGTAAGAATTAATACACTTTCGGGACGACATCATTATATATTGGGTTTAGCATATTTAATAAAAAAAGATAGAAAATTGGCACAAAAACATTTTAGTAAAGCTCATGAATTTGGATATGAAATAAAAAGGAAATAGAAAAGATGTCTATTAAATCAAATAGTAAAAGACGAAGAGTAGTTTTTTTTGTTTGGATGTTTGTCGTTTTTTTTGGTTTTAAAGTGGAGGGAAGAGATTTAGTTAAAGAGATTGTGAAATTAGCTGAAGAATCCCGAGAATTAGATAAAAAAATAGTTGAAAGGATGACTTTTAAATTAGCAAAAGAACAAATACCAATAGGCGGTGATAATGAAAAATATATACTTAAAGATATAAAAAACAATGTATGGCTATTTAAACCGGATTCAAGAAAAGAAGTACAAACGGCTAAAATGATTTCAGATATTGCTCGGTTATTAGGAGTTGGTATCCCCGTACTTGAAGAGATTACTTTGCCGATAAATGGAAAGAATGTTTTTGGTTCTATACAAAAAATAGGATTTAATGATATATTACGTCTTGATAATGTGTTAATTAAAGAGATGTCTTCTATTCAAATTAGTTCTTTGCAAAAATTACAGGTTTTAGATTGGCTGCTCGTATTTAACAATAGTGAGATAAATAATGATTGTTTTATTGTTTCAAAAAATGGCGATGAAATTTTAGGTATTGATCGTGATGATGCTTTTCGAGATCCTAAAAAAGGAAGAATATTGGGGTTAAAAGGTACTGATTGGGAAAATTCTCTTTATGCTCAATTTTGGAACTCTTATTTAAAAAGAGAAATTGATATTAAATTCGAGGAAGTTTTTGAATTAATAAATTATATTCAAGATATTGAGGATGATGAATTTAAGAAAATATTAATTTTTTTAAACTCTGAATATAAAAAGGCTTTTTTGGAAGAAATTCTTTGGCGGAAAGCTAATTTGAAAAGGGAATTTGAAAAATTTTATTGGGATTTAGCTAAAAAAAGAGGGGAAACATTTCATTTGGCTTTAAAAAATGGTGGCAAGGATTACTTGGAAATTTTTTTAAAAATGATAGAAGGTCAAATCTTAATTAAAAAAATAGAGTATAAAGGGTTAATAGATAAAGGTGAAAAAAAACAAAAAAACATAGAAGTTGTTTCTGCAAGAGAGATGTGGTATTACATTTCTTGTTGGATAAAAAATCTTTATGAAGAAATTGGAAATTTACAAGAAATTGCGGAGAAGTTCCAGGGGAAGAGTAGGGAGAATCCTTATGTCGGGGAACATTTAGCTATGGAATTGTACCTTAGACAGCTTAAAATGAAAGAACGGTTGAATGTTTATAGGATTATTGAGCATCCTAAAAGATTAAATCCGATAAAGATAGAGTATAATCTTAGATCCGGCAATTATGATATATTTTTAAATAATAATTTGAGCAGAATATATATGCTTGAAGAAAAGAAAAATATTCTTGCACATCTTAAATATATGAGAATTATGGAGGGAGAAGATAGAAAGAGGGAATTAATATTAAAATATAAACAGGAGTTTAAGGAAAATCCAAATAGTTTGATTGGTCTGTTTTTCGTTATAATGTCACAAGCAGAATATTTTTTTAATCCGGGAGTGATGAAAGTAACAATAGAAAATGATTATACGTTAAAAGATTTTCTGGGTGGACTTAGCAATCAGTTTCCATGGAAATATTACGGGTATGCTTTTTGTGATTATGGGAAAGGATGTCCTCAAGATGGGATAAAAAACTGTGAAAAAATAATTCATTTGAATAATGACAAAGAAGCAACGTATGCTGCTTATATGTTACTTAGTTTTTTCTATGAACATAACAGTAAAAATATTAGATTTGGTGAAGGATTTAATATAAAAAAAGCAATTAAAAATTATAAAAAAGCTCTTAAAATTAATCCTGATTCAGAGAAAGCACTTTTAAATCTTGGAAATCTTTATTTGATTGAAGGATTACCAACAGAATCTTTAAGGGAATTTAAAAAATTTTCGAAATTAACTCCTCAATACGCAAAAGAACATTTTCATTTGGAAGATGTAAAAGAAAGCAAAAATCAAGAAAAGTTTTTAGAATCAATAAGAATGAATACCCTTACTGGAGGGAATCATTATATTTTGGGTTTAGCTTATTTAGTAAAAGAAAATAAAATTTTGGCACAAAAACACTTTGATAAATCTATTGAATTTGGATATAAAATGGGGGAAGGGAGGAAGTAGATATGTTGATTAAGAAGCAAAAATTGGTAAGAAAAAAGTTTTTTTTAATGGTTTTTTTATTAATAGTAACTATTTTTTGTTTTAATTTAAAAAAATATGCATATTGTGCTTCCATTGTTAACAAAATCATTAAATTGGAGAAGAGAAATCAAAGATTGAATGAACAAATTATTAATAAGTTAAGATTTAAATTAAACAAGAATAAAACATTTGGTGGGGAGACTTGTAAATATTTGTTAGAAGAGAAAGAATCAAAAGACTTATGGTTATTTAAAATATACAATTCTTCGGTCCCTGTAAATAGCACAATAGTGACATATAGATTGGCCCAGTTGTTAGGAATAGATATCTCAGAAATTACCATGACGACTTTAATCATTAATGAAAAAAAACAATATGGTTCAATCCAAAAGATAATGCCGGGAGTAAAAAAAATTAATGAAATTTCTTTTAATGAACTATCTTCTAAACAGATAGAAACTATAATGAAAAATCAAGTATTAGATTGGCTTGTTTTTAATACTGATATAGATGGGGATGAATTTCTTGTAGAAGAAAAAACAGGAAAGATTATAGCTATTGATAAAGATGAAACTTTTTTTGATGAAGAATCAGGTCTATTAATGGATAACCAGGGAGATGATTCCTATTATTATGAATTCTGGAAAGCTTATTTAAAAGGGGAATGTAGTATTAATAGTGTTAATTTTAGAAAGGTATTTGAGTTAATAGATTATTTTCAAAATATTCACGATAAACATATAAAATGTATAATAAAGGGTTTAATGGTAGATGTAGTAGCTTCTTACAAGTTAGATTTTATAATAGAAAAAGTCATTTCAAGAAAACATAATTTAAAGGTGGATTTTGAAAATTTCTATAAAGATTTAATAAAAGGGAAAGGGTTCTTTTTTCAAATACCTCCTATTGATAGAGAGAATACTTATGCTCACATAATCGCAAAGAGGCTAAAAAAACGTGTTTTTGAAAAGGAAGAAAAACTTTCTCAATTGATGCTTAAAAAATTAGAAAAAGAGGAAAATATCAAAAGAATATCTTGTTCAGATGCCTGGTTCTTAATAGAAGATTTAAATTATGCTAATAGAAAAGATTTTTTTTCTTTGGCAGTTCAAACCATTAAGAAACTAAAGGCCCTAAGAGAAAAAAAAGTTTCTATTTATGAGCAATTTGTTATAGAGTTATATATTGAACAGATTAAAAATTTCCAGAAAAGAAGAGAAATAGAAAATTTTATTTCATGGGAAATTGATCGAATAATTTTGTATCCTGAGCAAATGACAGATGCTAAAATATTGAGGATAGAGAGCAATTTAAGAAGTAATTATGGAAAAAAGCGAAAAAAATTTAGTGAATATAAACAGGATATCGAAAAAAATCCAAAGAATTTTTTATTACACCTGGATTATATTCAATATCCTATAGAGAAAACTTGGAATGAAGAAGAAAAATTGATTTTAGAAGAATATAACGAACGATTAGAAAAAAACCCGACAGATTTAATATACAAAGTTTTGTATGGAATGTTATTGAAAGACATAGACTTTCTTAAAAAGATAGATGATAATTTTTCATGGAAATACTTAGCAATGGGTATAATTTATACTTTTAAGGATCAAAAGAACAGAGCAATTGAAGAATGTAATAAAGTTTTAGTTTGTAAAGATAAAAAGGAAACTATTTTTTTGGCATATATGTTATTGGGATTTCTTTATGAATTGGATTGTCAATTTAAAAAACCTGCCGAAGGATTTCTTATAAAACAGGCTCTTATAGCTTATAAAAAAGCATTGATGATTAATCCTGAATCAGTAAAAGCACATTTAAATTTGGGGATTCTCTATTTGAAAATGGAGAATCTTAATAAGGCGATAGACGAGTTTAAAATAGTAAATAAGTTAGACTATAAATATGGGAAAAAACATTTTCATTTCAAAAAAATAAAAAATAAAAATAAATACAAAAACATGAAAGAATATATACAGGCAGTAAAAATGAACACTCTGAGTGGGAGACATAATTATATTTTGGGTTTGGCTTGTTTAATAAAAGGAAATAAAAATTTAGCACAAAGACATTTTGATAAAGCAAGAGAATTTGGATATGAAAGTTTTTAAAATATAGGAGATTAAAAAATGTTAACTAAATTAATTAAGAAATCGACCAAAATATTTTTGCTAAGTGTAATGTTGTTCAATGCTAATTTTCTTTTTAAAGCGGAAGGAAGTGACCTAATAGATAAAATTGTCAATTTAACAAAAACGGAAAGGGAATTAGACAATAAAATAATTGATTTGGTTACTTTTAAATTAGCAGAAGAACAAATACCAATAGCTGGAGATAGCACAAGGTATTTATTTAGAGATGAAAAAGACAATTTATGGCTGTTTAAAAAGGAGAAAGAAGTAGAAACACAAAATGCTGAAATGTTTTCAAATGTTGCTCAATTGATAGGAGTTGATGTGCCAGTACTTAGGGGGATTACTTTGCCAATTAATGGAAAAGAGGTCAGGGGGACAATTCAAAAAATAGGATTTGATGATATATTACGATTAGAAAAAAAAAACAATAAAAAAATTATCTTCTTCAGAAATTTACTCTTTTCAAAAATTACAAGTTTTGGATTGGTTACTTGTTGTCCGGGAGGGGGATAAGGAAATAAACACTTTTATTACTTCAAGAGGAAGTGATAAAATTTTAGCTATTGATAGAGATGATTGTTTTAAGAATGTTGAACATGGAAGGATATTAGGGTTAGAGGAGCCGGATTGGGATAGTTCTTTTTATACTGAATTATTCCATTGTTATTTATCTAAAGAGATTGAGATAGATTTTTTGGAAGTTTTCCAATTAATAGATTTTATTCAGCATATTGAGGATGATGAATTTAAAGAGATATTATGTTTTTTAACTGCCGAGCGTGAAATATTCTTAAAAGAAGTACTTTGGCGGAAAGCGAATTTAAAAAAAGAGTTTAAAATGTTTTATAGTAATTTAGCTCAAAAGAATAAAAAACTTTTATATAATCCTTTAGCTCATGGATATAAAAATTACGCAGAAAATCTTTTAGAGAGAATAAAAGAGAGGATCTTAACTAAAGGATTAGAATATCAGTGGTTAAAAAATAAAAATAAGCAGGAAAACATAAAGATTGTTGATAATGCGGAAGTTTGGAAATTAATTGTCTATGATTTATGGGGAAAAAAAGGAAAAATTAATTATTATCAGAAATTGATGGAAGATTTAGAGACATACAAAAGGAAAGAATCTTTTATTAGTAATTGTGAACGATTGGTTATGGAGTTATATATTAATCAATTAGAAACTAAACAGAAACTAAATATTTGTCGAATTATTCAACAACCAAAAAAGTTGAATCCTATCCAGATAGAGAATAATCTTAGGGTAAATAGTTATGATATATTTTTAAACAATGATTTTAATAAAATATGTATGCTTAAAGAAAAGGATAATATTTTTGCACATCTTAGATATATAGATATTATGAAAATAGAAAACAAAGGAAATGGTTTAGTGTCTGAATATATGCAAAAATTCAAAACAAATCCCAATAAAATGGTATATCTGTTTTTAGCTGCAATTTCTGAAAGAGAATGTTGGTTTAATTCAGTAATGGGTAAACTATCAATAGTAAATGCTGATAGATTGAATTTTTCTTTGGATAAAATCAAAAACCGGTTTGCATGGAAATATTATGGATATGCTCTTTGTGATTATGGAGAAGGATGTATTCAAGATGGAATAAAAAACTGTGAAAAAATAATTGATTTGAATAACGATAAAGAATCTGTTTATGCTGCTTATATGTTGCTTGGTTTTTTTTATGAACATAACAGTAAAAATATTAGATTTGGTAAAGGATTTGATATAAAAAAAGCAATTGAAAATTATAAAAAAGCCTTTGAATTTAATCCCCATTCAGAAGAGGCGTGTTTGAATCTCGGTAATCTTTATTTGATTGAAGGATTACCGGTAGAATCTTTAAGAGAGTTTAAAAAAGTTTCAAAATTCAATGATCAATATGCAAAAGAATATTTTCATCTAAAAAATATAAGGGAAAGTAGAAACAAAAAAAAGTTTTTAGCGGAAATAAAAATGAATACTCTTAGTGGAGGGGATCATTATATATTAGGTTTAGCCTATTTAGTAAAAGGAAATAAAGAATTAGCAGGGAAATATTTAGAAAAAGCAAAAAAATTTGGATATAAAAGATATTAAAAAAAGTAAGAGGTAAAAAATAGATGTTGATTAAATCAAATAATATGAAAAAGAGATTTTTTTTGTTAACTTTGATAGGATTGTTTTTAATTAGTGTTTCTTTTATCCTTGAAATAAGAGCAGAGGATTTAATGATTACGGAGATTATTAAGTTAGTTAATGAAGAGCGTAAATTAGACAAAAAGATAGTAGAAATGATGACTTTTAAATTAGCAGAGGAACAAATACCAATAGCAGGGGATAATGAAAAATATATACTAAAAGATATAAGAAACAATACGTGGCTATTTAAACCGGATTCGGGGAAAGAAGTAAAAACGGCCAAAATAGTTTCAAATGTTGCTCAGTTGTTAGGGGGGGCTATCCCTATACTTGAAGGGATTACTTTACCGATAAATGGAAAGGATGTTTTTGGTTCTATACAGAAGATAGGGTTTAACGATATATTACGCCTTGATAATGTGATAATTGAGAAGTTGCCTCCTGTAAAAATTAATTCTTTACAAAAATTGCAAGTTATGGATTGGCTTTTTGTTGCTCCGGAAGCGGAAGTACGACGTGATACTTTTATTACTTCAAAAAGTGGGAATGAAATCTTAGGGGTTGATAGAGATGATTGTTTTAAGAATCTTACAAATGGAAGAATTTTAAGTTTAAAAAATGATGATTGGAATGGGTCCCCGTATGCTAAAATTTGGAAATATTATGTGAAAGGAAAGATAGATATTGATTTTTGGGAAATTTTTGAATTAATAAATTACATTCAAAAAATTAATGATAGTGAATTTAAAACAAGATTAAGGTTTTTAAGTTCTATAAGTAAAGAACAATTTGTAGAAGAAGTAATTTGGCGGAAAAATAATTCAAGAAAAGAATTTGAAAAATTTTATCGTGATTTAGCTAAAAAGAGAGGAGAAACATTACATATCCCTTTAGAAAATAATTATCAAAATTATTTAAAAAATCTTTTGAAAAAAGTAGAGGAACGAATATTAACTAAAAAATCAGAGTATAAATGGTTAATATCCAAAGGCAGAAAGAAACAAAAGAACATAGAGGTTATTTCTGCAAGAGAAGTATGGATTTTATTATCTTCCGGAATAGAAGGATGGGCAGAAGTTGGTAATTTACAGAAAATTATTGAAAAAGCACAAATAATGAAAAAAAATTGTTCTTTTGTTGGTGAATATTTAGCTATAGAATTATATATTAAGCAGCTTAAAACTAAACGTGTATTAAATGTTTGTAGAATCATCAAGCATCCAAAAACATTAAATCCCATAAAGATAGAGTATAATCTCAGATTTGATGACTATGACATATTTTTAAATAATAATCGTAGTAATATGTCTACACTTGAAGAAAAGAATAGTATTCTTGCCCATATTAGAAATATAGAGATTATGAAAATGGAAAATAAAGATAAATGGTTGATGTCTGAATATATGCAAAAATTCATAAATGACCCGAATAAAAAAGTATATCTATTTTTAGCTATAATGTCTGAAATAATATATTGGTTTGATCCTGTGATGGCTAAACTATCAATAATAAATGATGATGAGTTAGGCTTTTTTTTGGATAAAATTGATAATCAGTTTCCATGGAAATATTATGGATATGCGCTTTGTGATTATGGGAAAGGACATTCCCAGGATGGAGTAAAAAACTGTGAAAGAGTGATTGATTTGAATAATGATAAAGAAGCAGTTTATGCTGCATATATGTTACTTGGTGTTTTTCATGAACATAATAGTGAAAATATTAGATTTGGTGAAGGATTTAATATAAAGAAAGCAATTAAAAATTATAAAAAAGCTCTTAAAATTAATTGTAATTCAACAGAGGCATATTTAAATCTTGCTAATCTTTATTTGATTAAAGAGTCATCTAAAAAAGCATTAAAAAAATTCAAAAAAATAACGGAGTTATCTCCGCAATATGCGAAAGAATATTTTCATCTGGAAAATATAGAAGAAATTTATTCATATAGAAACAAAGAGGAATATTTGGAAGCAATAAAAATGAACACACTTAATGGAGAGGGTCATTATATTTTAGGTTTGGCCTATATGGTAAAAAAGGATTATAGAAATGCAAAAAAGCATTTTAATAAAGCAAAGGAATTTGGATATGTGGGGAAGATGAGTTTAAAGAAAGATAAAAATTAATTTCAATGAGACTTAGAGTTTTTTTCTGAAAAAACTCTGTAGTCGAATTGATCCTTCGCACTTCGCTTTACTCGGCATAAACTCCCTTGAAAGGA
>JAUVLC010000142.1 GCA_030595925.1 Clostridia bacterium
AAGTTAGACTTGTCTCTCATTCAAGTTTTCCTTTTTAATTATTAATTTATTTACCTTTTTGGTAAATATTCAGTATTTTTCTCTCCGCCAATTTTCTTTGAAAAATATAACCTGCCCCCATGAACCACTCATTACATTCGGGTACATGGCTCCGCATGAACTATTCATTGTGTTCGGGTACATGGCTCCGCATGAACCACTCGCTACAGCCTGCCGTGCACCTGAACGAAGTGAATGGTACATGGCTCGGGTACACGGCTCTCCGCCAATTTTCTTTGAAAAATATAACCTGCCATGAACCACTCGTTTCACTCGGGTACACGGCTCTCCGCCAATTTTCTTTGAAAATTGGCGGAGAGAGAGGGATTTGAACCCCCGGTAGCCTTTCGACCACACTGGTTTTCAAGACCAGCGCCTTCAACCACTCGGCCATCTCTCCTTCAAAAACTATTATTTGTCTGCCTTAGATTGGTCCCACCGTCCTCCTGTTTTTTTCCATCCCTCTATTCTAAATTGCACAGATTTTACTCTATGAATATTCATTAGTGCTAATTCCAAATTTTTAAGAATTCCCTTCACCACTATCAGAACACCGGCATCATCCTGCCCTTTACCGGTAAATGTTAATTTTCCAACTAAACTAACTCTTCCTTTAACCGTACTAATTCTAATTTTTGCCGGATCTATCCACCGTTTAACTAACTCTGCTTTGACTGCAGTATTGATTTTCCAATCATCTTTTATGCTTGTTTCTCCTCCCATACAGTTCCCTCCTTTTTAAATAATTATTTTTCCGCATCGTAATTCCAAAACGTTGGGAATTTTTACACTGCCATCTTTTTGTTGATAATTTTCCAGAATCGCGGCAAAAGTTCTTCCTATCGCTAACCCTGAACCGTTAAGGGTATGTACCAACTTAAGTTTTTTATCCTGTGGTTCCCTGTATTTGATGTTCATCCGCCGAGCTTGAAAATCGGTACAATTAGAGCAGGAAGAAATCTCCCGCCACCGTTTCTCCCCCGGCATCCAAACCTCAATATCATAAGTTTTTGCTGAACTAAACCCTAAATCACCGCTACAAAGAATTACTACCCGATAGGGTATTTCCAGTAACTGCAAAACTCTTTCTACATTTACCAATAATTTTTCCAACTCCTCTTCTGAATTTTCCGGCTTTACAAATTTTACTAATTCTACTTTATTAAATTGATGATTTCTAATTAACCCTTTAGTATCTTTACCATAAGACCCTGCCTCTCTACGAAAACAAGGCGTATAAGCAACAAAATTTAATGGTAACTCTTCTCCTGAAATAATCTGATCCCGATAAATATTGGTTAAAGGCACTTCTGCGGTAGGAATAAGATACAAATCATCATCCCTGCATTTATATGATTCTTCTTCAAATTTTGGTAATTGCCCGGTTCCCCTCATTGTTTCCGAGGAAACCATAAAAGGGGGAATTACTTCTTCATAGCCTTCTTTAATGTGCAGCGTAAGCATAAAATCAATCAATGCCCGTTCCAGCAAAGCCCCTTTACCTTTCAGAAGAGAAAACCTACTCCCGGCTAATTTAGTAGCCACATTGAAATCAAGAATATTTAAACCGGTACCTATTTCCCAGTGTTCTCTTGCCTCAAAATCAAAAGTTCTCTTCGTTCCCCATTCTTTAATTATTTTGTTATCCTGCAAATTATTTCCTATCGGCACAGAATTATCCGGAAGATTAGGAATGACAAAAATAAGCCCCTCTATCTTCTCCTCAACTTCTCTAATTTTTTGATCTAACTCTTTAATCTCTGTTCCGATTTCTCTTGTTTCCTGTGTTATTGCTGTTATGTCTTGCCCTTTTCTTTTTAATACTGCTACCTGCCCTGATACTTCCTTCCGTTGATGTTTTAGTTTTTCTACTTCGGTTACAAATCCCCGTCTGGTTTTATCCCAAGATAAAAGTTCTTCCAGAGAAAGAGATTCTCTCCTGCTTTCCAGGCCCTTTTCCACTTCCTGTCTGTTTTCTCTAATAAATTTTAAATCCAACACCCTGCTCTCTCCTAAAATAATTTATATTTTTTCAGCTTATGACTTCACAACAATTTTTAATTTCTAAATCCCCCTAACCCCCTTCTTCAAAGGGGGAAATTACTTTTCATATTTTTTCATCCAATTTTTGATACCACCTCAAAAGGGGAAAAATTGTCTTTGTCTTTTATTTTGAATTTAGAATTTGTTTTTCAGTTTGTAGTTGCCTGATTTAGAGATTGTTAAAAAATACAAAGTTTGTAGTCGCAAACTTTAGTTTGCGTAAAAATGTGGTAATATTTAGTAATAATCAGCAAAAAAATTCGACGGTTTCCTCCTCAGGCGGACCCGCCTTACGGACTGGCGGACAGGCAAGAAAGCCGTTGGCTACCATTTTTAAACAATCTCTTTATCAGGCGTTTTTTAGTATTTATTCTTTGTTTTTATATCTTTGTCTTTATCCGTAATCTATGGACTATTAGTTGTCTTTTGTCGTTAACTCATAACTTATAACTAATAACTGCAGTTATCTGTTATCTATGGACTTTCGTTTCTTTTTAATCTATGGACTATCTGTTGCCTTTTTTTTTATCATTTACGATTTTTAATATACTATATAAAAAAAGATAAAACAAGAAAATCTCCAATAGTTTTGCCCTTCGCCATTATCAATCTTTTGTCAATCATCCCCCTCCTCTTAATCTCCTCCCACAAAGGGGAGGAGAAACCAATATAACCGTTTTTTAACTGTCTTTTCCAACCGTCTTTATCTTTTGTCTTTTCTCTTTTAACTTTGTGCCAGTCTTTGTCTTTGTTTTTTTTGTAGTTAACTTATAACTGTAGTTTCTGTGCCTTGATGCCTTTGTGCCTGTCTTTTGTCTTTTGTCTTTTGTCTTTTGTCTTTTGTCTTTTGTCTTTTGTCTTTTGTCTTTCGTCTCTCGTCCTTCGTCTTTATCTATGGACTATCGACTATGGACTATGGACTGTCTTTTATCTTCATTCCTCTATTATAAAACTCATTCCATCATAGGCAGCAATAACTTTCGTCTTGAGTTTTTCTTCCAGATATTTTGCCACCTTGTAGGGATTGGCTTTAAGCATAGTCATTCCAAAATGGGTAAGAATAGTTGTTCCCGGTTTGTTTTTAATAATGATTTTTTTCACATCATCAATACTTAAATGTTTAATCTTTTTCTTCTCTTCATAACGAACGACATTAATTATCAGAATTTCTCCCGGATAAAATTTTTCCAGATCTTTAAAATAAAGGGTATCACTTATAAGGGAAAGAATAACTTTCTTTTTATCTTTAAAATTTAATCCATAAGTTTCAACATCGTGAAGGTGTTTTATCGGGGTATTAAAAACAACGTTACCCACCATGTATTCCTTTCCCTCTTTTAAAATCTCAATCTTTTCTACGTGATTTCGTATGTATTTTAAAATTACCGGATCTTCCTCCACCGCATCCTGAGGAATAAAAACTGTCCCTCTTTTTTTAAACCCTCCTTCTGTCATTGCCTCAATCATAACGTTAATATCCGTAGAATGATCTATATGGCGATGCGTAAGAATAATAGCATCAATTTTCGACGGATCAAGACGAGGCCTGGAGCTAAAACATTTAACCAGCGTTCCCGGCCCCGGATCTACCATAAGATTTGTTCCTTCCCATTCAATCCACAAACCGCCTGAAGCCCGTAGTTGTTTTGCTACTACAAACCGGGCTCCCGCAGTACCCAAAAATTTTATCTTTTTCATTTATCCCCCGTAAATTTTTATAGAAACCAGTAAAATAATTCCCCTATTTTGTATTATTATACTGTAAGCAAAATTAAAAAGCAAGGGGGGTAAACAGTCCATAGTCCATAGTCGATAGTCCATAGATAAAGACGAAGGACTGGCACAAAGGCATCAAGGCACAGAAACTACAGTTATAAGTTATTAGTTATGAGTTATGAGTTATGAGTTAACGACAAAAGACAACTAATAGTCCATAGTCCACAGTCCATAGATTACAGATAACAGACAAAAAAATAAAAAATAAAGATAAAAGATAAAGACGGTGCATTGCCTGTCCGCCAGTCAGTAAGGCGGAGTTTAGATTAGTTTTATTGGTTAGAAAAGATAAGAAAAAGATAAAGACGAAGGACGAAAAACGAGAGACGAGAGACGAAAGACAGGCACAAAGGCATCAAGGCACAGAAACAACAGTTATAAGTTATTAGTTACGAGTTATGAGTTAAAAAGAAAATCGAAAAGAAAAAGATAGGCATCCGCCTTAAAAATTGGCGGACTTTCGCTCCGCTCCAGCAAAGTTAAAAGAAAAAAGAAATTAGTTTTAAAAAAGTTTGAAGTTAAAAGTTGGGATTTGGGATCTGGGAGTTTGAAAAAATAGTTACACTGGTTACTAATAATAAAAAAGAAATTATTGTTTAATAATAAAATTTTTTGTATAATTTTTATTGTTTACTATTTAATAAATAAGGAGTATAAATTTTATGTCACCTATTTATCTTTATTTAATGTTAGGATTATTTGCCGGCAGTTTAAGCGGCTTGTTGGGAATTGGCGGAGGAAGTATCATGATTCCTGTTCTTGTCTATTTATTCGGACTAACCCAACATCAGGCCCAGGGAACAACCCTTGCCCTCATGGTTCCCCCCATTGGTCTACTGGCTGCTCTGCACTATTATCGCCACGGAAATGTCAATCTTTGTATGACCTTATATATCTGCATTGGTTTTTTTGTCGGGGGATTGATTGGGGCTGTATTAGCTCATTCCATACCGGATTTAATTTTGAAAAGAATATTTGGTTTTTTCCTTTTTCTTATTAGTATTAAAATGATTATAGGACATTAGTTCTTGACTTCTATTATCCTTTTTAGTATAATAACAATCAATGGATATATTTTTTAATAATTTGCTTTTTTGGGTTTTATCAAAAGAGGCAAATTTTTTTCAAATCTTTGTTCAGTATAAGTAAATAATATCCAGTGATTCAACATCCCGGGAGGAATTTTTAATGTCGAAAAAAATGGCTCTTGCCAGGCAGAAAAAAAATACGGTCATATTGAAAAAATAGTTAATCTAAATAAAAAATCTCGATCTTTAAATTCTAAAATTTTTAAAAAAATAGGTAGTGTCAAAAAAGGTATGAAAGAAAAACAGAAAGAAGTTTGTAGATAAAGGGAAAATCTTCTGTAAATAGGGGGAGGTAGCCGCAGGCTTTAGCCTGCGTTATCGTTGGAGATTTTTCGCAGGCTAAAGCCTGCG
>JAUVLC010000065.1 GCA_030595925.1 Clostridia bacterium
TTCAGGATATTTTAAATATTACATCATCTATTACTACGATAAAAACAATCAAAGCCACTGAGTTAAAAGAGATAAAATTTGCTGTTCCTCCTCTTAATGAACAAAAAAAGATTGCTGAGATTTTATCATCTGTAGATGAAAAAACAAAGGAAGGGGAACTAAATAAGGAAAAATTAGAGAATATTAAGAAAGGTGTGATGCAGGTATTATTGACTGGAAAAATAAGAGTAAAAATATAGACGGAGTTTATTTAAAAATGTCGAAGTATAAGTTTAACGAAGATACTTTATCCGAACGGTCAGCAATTGAGTAACTTAAGTGACTTGGTTATATATACATTCATGATGATTATGATCAGCAATCAAGCAGCGATGTTATTTTGGAAGAGCGCCAGAGAACAAAGTAAGCAGAAATAAATTCTGGTCAAGTATTTTTTGTATGTTCGCAAATCATTTGGAAGCGAAGAAAAATAAATTTTATCAATTGAGACACAACTTGAAGAAGTGAAGCAGTTTGCGAAATAGGAAAGTCTTTTTACCGTTGGCCAATTTTCTGAGTCAAGAATTGTAAAAGAACCAAGAAGACCTGTTTTTAATGAAATGATAGCGAGAATTGAAAAAGGTGAGGTTCCAAGGAATTTTGGTTTGGCATTCTAAGAATCCATACAATTCAAATAAACTCTAAAAAATCAATTTAGTATAATCTGGGGTGGATGACGAGAGTTGAACTCGCGGCCTCTAGAACCACAATCTAGCGCTCTAACCAACTGAGCTACACCCACCACCGTAAAAAAATCATTTAAAATATTTATACGCGCCTGGAGGGATTCGAACCCCCGGCCCACTGCTTAGCATCCAGCATCAAGTTACCCTGACCACCCGCCACTGAGTATAGACGGGCTTGCTGGCTGGACTATGTCTTCACCGTCTCAGGTGTACAGCGTATAGTCTCTGAGGACTCTCGTTTTAAGTCCAGATAGTCATTAAACCAAATTTGGTATGACTACCCGAAACTCGTACGGTTGCCTGCAAATTGCCCACTTTTTAATTAGTGGGGTTTCTTGCATATAGCTGTATCCACTCTATACGTTGTATTCCGCATAGAGGCTCCCATTTGAAGGCAGTTGCTCTATCCGACTGAGCTACAGGCGCAAATTTAAAATATCTGGTCGGGGCGCCCAGACTCGAACTGGGGACCCCTTGCTCCCAAAGCAAGTGCGCTAGCCAACTGCGCTACGCCCCGAAATAATTAAACTCTAATTTGAGTTTATGAATGTTACACTGTGTCATAAATGGTCATAAATGGTCATAAATGCAGACAAACATAAAGACAGTCCATAGTCCACAGTCCATAGTCCATAGATAAAGACAAAAAAATAAATACCAAATCCTAATATCTAAATCCGCCTTACTGATTGGCGAGACTTCCGCTCCGCTCCAGCAAATTATAAATTCAAAATCCAAAATACTAAATTCAAAACAAAAAAAATAACTGCCTTTTCCTTTAACTTTGTGCCTGTCTTTGTCTTTGACCAATTCAACAAATTTAAACCAATATAACCAATGCACTGTCTTTCAACTGTCTTTATCTTTGTCTTTATCTTTGTCTTTATCCGTAATCTATGGACTATGGACTATGGACTATGGACTATCGACTGTCGACTATGGACTTCTGTTTGTCTTTAACTTATAACTAATAACTTATAACTTTCTGTCATCTGTCAAGTTGCGTTTTCAACAGAGAAATTGCGCAGGCTAAAGCCTGCGACTACCTTTTGTATTTCGTAATTTGCAATTCACCATTCGCAGTCTTTTGTTTTGATCTTTTATCTATGGACTATCGACTGTCTTTGTCTTTGTCTTTTATCTATGGACTATCGACTGTGGACTATGGACTGTCTTTGTCTTTGTTTTGATCTGTTATCTATGGACTATCGACTGTGGACTATTGACTGTCTTTCTCTATCTCAAAGAACATTAATTATAACATTTTTTTTGCTGATTGTAAAGCTTTTGCTCTGTGGCTTATTTTATTTTTTTCTTCTATATTCATTTCCGCGAATGTTTTTCCATATTCAGGAACGAAAAAAACAGGATCATATCCAAATCCTTTGTTTCCTTTGTATTCCTGTGTAATAAAGCCTGAGCATATTCCTTCCGCCAGCCGGATTTTTTCTTCCAATTTATTATTTATATAAATAGGTTTTACTACAGCGATAACACATTTAAATTGTGCTTTTCTTTTTTCCGGAGGGGTGTGTTTTAGAAGTTGCAGTAATTTTTTATTGTTGTCTTCATAAGTTGCTTTTTCACCGGCAAATCGGGCGGAATATACCCCGGGTTCTCCGTTAAGTGCTTCCACTTCTAATCCTGAATCATCGGCAAGAGCAATTTTTTTGGTAAATATAGCTATTTCCAGGGCTTTTTTTGTTGCGTTTTCCTCTAATGTATTACCATCTTCTTCTACCTGGGGAGCAGCAGGAAATTCGTCCAGGGTTAAAAGGTTTATGGATAAATCTCTGAGAATGTTTTTTATTTCTTTTATTTTATCTTTGTTTCTGGTAGCTAATACGATATCAATCATTTGTTTTTTTCTTTCGAACCGAGTAGTAGTTGGTTTTGTATTTTAATTATTTCTTTGATGCCTATCTTTGCTAATTTTAATGCTTTATATAATTCTTCTTCACTAAAGTAAGCTTCTTCCCCTGCACCCTGTATTTCTACATATTGCCCTGAATCAGTCATTACTATGTTTATATCGACACTGGCCTTATAATCTTCTTCGTAACACAAATCAAGTAATAATTTATCGTTTATTTTTCCTACACTGGTAGCAGCTAAAAAATTTTTTACCGGCCATTCCTTGATTTTACCTTCCTTTTTTAATTTTTTTATGGCCATTACTACAGCGATAAAAGCACCGTTAATAGCAGTAGTTCTTGTTCCGCCATCTGCCTGAATTACATCACAATCAACAAGGATAGTTCTTTCTCCCAGTTTTTTTAAATCTATCACTGCTCTTAAGGCCCGGCCGATTAATCGTTGAATTTCGTAAGTTCTGCCCGTTATTTTAAACCGTTCTCTTTCTGTACGGCTAACAGTTGCTCGGGGAAGGAGTGCATATTCAGCGGTAATCCATCCGGTTCCACAACCTCTTAAATGTGGTGGTACTTTTTCTGCAACATTGGCGTTGCAAATTATGCGTGTGGAGCCTGCTTCGATTAATACGGAGCCTTCCGCATAGCGAACATATTTTTTAGTGATTTTTAAAGGGCGAATTTTATTATTTTGCCTGCCGTCTTTACGTATCATTTACATAATTCTCCTTAGATTATTTTCTATACTTTGTTTTTTGTTTTCTGTTTCATTTATTTTATTTCTTACTTTTTTTACTTCCTGCTCAGGGGCTTTTTTAATAAAATTTTGGTTAGAGAGTTTTTTGTTTAATCTGTCTAACTCTATATCTATTTTGATCTTTTCTTTTTCTAATCTGGTTTTTTCTTTTTCTAAATCAATAATCCCGGTTAACGGAATATATATTTCTGCTCCAAAATTAGTAACGCTTACAGCGGATTTTTCTTCTTTGGGTCTATCTCCAATAATTATATTTTCCGCTTTGGTCAGGTTTTGGATAATAGAACGGGTTTCCTCTAAAACAGATAAAATATATTTTGATTCGGCAGGGATTTTAGCCGTATTAATGATTACTTTTATCCTGGTGGTAACGGGTATTCTTAATTCTCCCCGAATATTTCTTATATCATTAATAACTTTTTCGGTAAATTCCATATTTTTACCTATTTGGGGACTGATATTAAATTTATTTTCTTCCGGCCATTCAGAGAGCATAATACTTTCACCTTTTTTCAGAGGAAGCATTTGCCATACTTCTTCAGTTATAAAAGGCATTATCGGGTGAACTAATCTTAGTGTTCTTTCTAATATGGTAATTAATATCGTGTGAGCAATTATTTTATCCTCACCTGTTCCGGTGTAAAGTCGGGGTTTAACCATTTCCAGATACCAGTCACAATAAATATTCCAGATAAAAGTATAAAGTTCTCTGGCTGCCTCACTTATTTTGTATTCTTTAAAGGCCTTATTTACATTACAAACCAGTGTATCGTATTTATAAAGTATCCATTGGTCCATTAAATCTATTTTTTTGTCTTGAATATCTTTCTGATTTAAGTGGTTTCTTACGGTTGATTTTATATCTTCGCCTAAATTTTCAAAATTAGTAAGCACGAATCTTGCCGCATTCCAGATTTTGTTGGTAAAATTTCTTGCTGCCTGGAAATTTTCTTCTATAATTTGCATATCCCTTCCCATAATTGCGTCTTTAGCGAAAACAAAACGCAGGGCATCGGTATTATATTTTTCCATAATTTCCAGGGGATCGATTACATTTCCTAAAGACTTACTCATTTTTTTCCCTTTTTTATCCCGAACGATTCCGTGGATATAAACATTACGAAAAGGTATCATCTCTTCAATTTTTTGTTCACCTTTAGGATTTAATAATAATCCCATCATAATCATTCGTGCTACCCAGAGATAAATAATCTCATGCCCTGTTACTAAGACAGCGGTGGGATAAAAATGTTTTAATTCCTCTGTTTTTTCCGGCCAGCCAAGGGTAGAAAACGGCCAGAGGGCTGATGAGAACCAGGTATCTAAAACATCTTCTTCCTGGGAGAGAGAGGTGTTTCCGCAATTTGGACATTTGGTTGGTGTCTCTATTGATACGATAGGTGGACATGCCGAAAGATTTTCATTATCCGGGCCTTCTTTTTTAGTACAATACCACACCGGAATACGATGTCCCCACCAGATCTGGCGGCTGATACACCAGTCGTGTAAATTTTCTATCCAGTTTAAATAGGGTCCTGCCCAATGAGAGGGAACGAATTTTACCTTACCGCTTTTTACCACCTCCAAACACGGGGCAATAATATTTTTAACCCGGAGGTACCATTGCTCGGAGATTTGAGGTTCTATGGCAGAATGACAGCGATAACATCCTCCGACAGAATGAAGGTAATCCTGGGTTTTTTCCAGTAGATTTTGTTCCGTTAAATCACGGATTACTTTTTTTCTGCATTCATACCGTTCCATAAAAGCGTATTTTTCTGCTGATTCGGTCATTTTTCCTTCGGTACCGATAACAGTTATAAAAGGTAGATTGTGTCTTTTTGCTATCTCGTAGTCATTAGGGTCATGAGCAGGAGTGATTTTTACCGCACCTGTCCCAAAAGAACTATCTACATATTTGTCTGCAATAATGGGGATTTCTTTTTTCATTAAAGGAAGAATACAATTTTTTCCGATTAAATGTTTGTATCTTTTGTCGTCAGGATTGACTGCTACTGCTGTATCACCCAACATTGTTTCCGGCCGGGTAGTAGCTACAGTGATGTAATCCCCGGAGCAATTTTTTATAGGATAACGAATGTACCATAAATTTCCTTTTTGTTCTTTATATTCCACTTCTATATCCGAAAGGCTTGTTTGGCAGCGTGGGCACCAGTTGACCATATATTTTCCTCTATAAATCATCCCTTTTTTGTAAAGGGTTACGAAAGCTTCTTTTACCGCATGGGAACAAACTTCATCCATAGTAAACCTTGTTCTTTCCCAATCGCAGGAACAACCCAATTTTTTCAATTGGTTTAAGATTGTATCCCCTGTTTTTTTTCGCCATTGCCATATTTTTTCTAAGAATTTTTCCCGGCCTATTTTTTTTCTGGTAAGTCCTTCTTTCAGGAGTGATTTCTCCATTACGTTCTGTGTGGCTATCCCTCCGTGGTCGGTTCCCGGCAGCCATAAGACATTTGCTCCTTCCATCCTCTTGCGTCGGATTAAGATATCCTGTAGAGTATTGTTTAGGGCATGTCCCATATGAAGTGAGCCGGTTACATTAGGGGGTGGAATAACAATAGTATATGGCTTTTTAGAATCATCGGCTTGATTATGAAAATAATTATTTTTAGTCCAAAAGCGATACCACTTTTCTTCTGTAATTTTAGGGTTATAACGTGTAGAAATTTCCACAAGAATTAATCTCCTTATTTGATTGTTTTAAGTTTTCTGCTAAATAACATATTCTGTTGATGCGAAATCTATAATGTTTTTAAATGTCAAAAGATTCCTGTTTCCCAGATTGTGTCACAATTTCCTTTTTTGTAGTCGCAGGCTTTAACCTGCGGAAAAGTTCTGACGATAATGCAATCTAAAGAGCCTGTGCCATAACCCCATTTTTTGCAACAATTGTAGTTGCCTCATTTATGAGGCTCATTGACAAAACCATTCAGCAGCCCAATACTTCGATTACACTCAGCACAAGTTCATTGGGCAACTACATTGATTGTGACACAGGCTCTAAAGGTTGCGGCTAACACATGAAAATATGAGTTATGACATAGTCTGTCCGCAGGAATACCCCGCCTTAAGAATTGGCGGGCAGGCAAAAAGTAAAAAGGCTATTTTGCAGAAGTCTAAGTCATTTTGTAAAAATGAATAGTTTGGATTATACAAAATTTTTATATTTAAATCAACCAAATTTTTCTTGACATAAAATAAAAGATTTTGTATAGTAAAACAGTTTTTAGTGGTAATACCCTAAATTTTCAGATGGAAAGGAAGGGATAATTTTAATCTGATCAGGGTTTTATTTTGTACGATCTTAACAGAAGTAGATAAGAGATAGAGGGAAAGAGAAATTAAATAAATCAAGGAGATAAAAGATGAACATAAGAAAAACAATAGTTTTTTTAGTTCTTTTTGGAATGCTTTCCAGTATGGCTTTTGCTGATTTTAGTAATGTTTCTGTAAGAATGCAGGGAATAAATCCCAATCTTGCGGGGATAATGGTTGATGAATATTCGGATGCTATGGCTAATCCTGCGGATTTATTGAATGTAGAAGGTTATCGGGTATTTACAAATTTATCTAATTTATACGGTGGAATGGACGGAAGAAATATCGGTAATGATAGAGCCTTCAATGGTTCAACTACCGGTGGACAGGGTGCATCACAATTTTTATTGGGAGCGTTTGGGAATCCTTTTCTGGGAAGTTATTTGCCGGATACTCAACTGGGATTACTTTATAATAACGGTTCTTCTTTATCTGCTTTAACCAATCATGTGTGGAGTGTTGGAGAGGAGTCTTTCGATGATACTTATCGGGTAGATGCGGATAATAACGGCAGCTATAATGATGTAGGTGATTGGACCCGGGTTTCCGGCTACAGTGCAAATAGATATATAGAAGAATATGAAAGAAGTTTTAATTTGCTCGCTGGTTATCAAGTAAATCCTGATTTGAAGGTAGGTATTGATATTGGTACAAGCAACCTTGATTTAGACGGAAATTGTTCTTCCGAAGAGACCATAAAAGCCAGGGATTATGGATCAATAACGACCATTGCTAGTCCTAGTAACACTGTTGATACATCCGAAGATAGTCTTTCAGCTAAAGAAACTTATACTAATAGTATATTAGAGATTGCTTTTGGCGGCCGTTTTCAGGTTAATCCTGATTTGAATGTAGGAGCACGGGTTAATATTATGCCTGTTTCTTTTGAATACAAAAGAGAAGGAATGCCTGTCGTTTCTGAAAGTCATCCCGTAGGTTCGGTTGGTGCAGACACAGTATATGAAACAGGGGTGAATCTTGCTGGCTTTGCCTATGGTATCGGTGGAATAGTATTTAATGGGTTTAATTGGAACGGTAATTTTTTTCCAGGCACTCTTTTTCATGCCAATGAAGTTGGTTCGCAAAAAGAGGATGGAACAGGTTTAGGTTTAGTTTTGGACAGTTATTATGATATTACCCCTGACGTGACCTTGATGGGAGCGATTAATTATCAGAGTGTACCGCGGGATGTATCAATGGATATTTCTGCGCCTTATAGTTTGATTGAGACCGGTGGCGCTGTTGATGGTGATAGGGATGTGGTAAATAATAATACTATTTTTGATTTTTCCGGAGATGCAAAAGATAGTACCATTGGATTAACCCTGGGAGGGGAGGCAAAATTAGTGGATAATGTTTTGCTTGGTTTTGGGTTTAATTACAGTAATCGAACTGAAGAAATAGATGGAACTGCCGTTATTACAATGACTAGTATTAATTCCTATGACGAAGATAATGATGGAAATCTAATCAATGATCCTGATGATCCTTCCGATACTGATTATCTGAATACCTACACTGATGTAGATACAGGTAGTCATAGTAGTGAAATCAAAACCAACACCGTTCAGTTTCCTATTGGATTGGAGATGAGACCCTGGGAAAAATTCGCGGTAAGATTAGGCGTAACCCATCAGATTCAAACTGTAAAGGAAACTATTACTGATTGTATGACCGGTGATGGGCGTTGGAAAAATGTTCATCAAACGAATGGGGTTGATACTACTACCGAGGAAGATTTATCTTGGGGTAAAACTACTTCCGATAAAACAGTAGAAACAGAGGAAGATACTACCCGAACTACTCAATACTACTATGGTGTTGGATACGATTGGTCGGAGAATATCTCATTTGATATTCTGGGTGTAGCTAGTGGAGGGAGTATTCTAGATTTAAATAACTGGAGAATTGGTTGTACGATGAAGTTTTAATTGGTTCTCTAAAGTTTTTGAGTAATGCCTTAAAGAAGAACCCTCATCCTTTAAAGGATGAGGGTTCTTTCTTTTCTCCTTGACAATGCTGTTTAAATTGTGGTATAAATTTGCAGGTAGATAAGTTGTATTGATAATGTCAAAGAATGAATGAAAAAAGATGAAAAAGTAAGATTACATTAAAGTATATTAAAACACTGTTGTTGTCATTCCTGTGGACAGAGTGTGTGATAACTCAGATTTTTATGTGGTAGCCGCAGACTTTAGTCTGCGTTATCAACGGAGAACTTCCGCAGGCTAAAGCCTGCGACTACCAAAAACGGGATTATGGCAAAGATGGTTCGCAGTAATGTCAAATACTTTTGACATTACTGTTATATTATAGGAGAACAAATAGATGAAAGAAAAAAAATGTTTACTGATAGGCAGTTTATTTTTAATTTTATTTTTAGGGATAGGATACAATTATAGTTTAGCCAAGGTGGAATTAGGCGGAGAAATCAGGATGCGTTTTGAAGGAATAAACAACAGTGATTATGATGATGAAATTGCTGATAATTGTGCTTTTTCTACCCAGAGGACCAGGGTTTATTTTCGGGGAGATTTGGCTAAGAATGTTTTATTTGATTTAGGGGCGCAGAGCAACGAATATTGGGGAGAAAAGGATGGGTTAAATCCGTGGGAACTTTATCTGGAAAATGCATATTTGAAATTTATTCAGGTAGAAAAAAAACCAATAGATGTTTTTGTCGGAAGGCAGCCTATTTGTTATGGTGATGGGTTAGTACTTGATGATAGTAATCAGGGCTTTGATGCCTTACGTGCTGTTTGGAGATTACCGGCTAATTTAGAATGGGAAGCATTAACTGTTAAAGGACGGGAAACGGGGAGTTTAATTGATAAAGAAAGCGGAGATGCGGGTGGAGAATTAGAATCCAAAAAATATGTAGACGAAGATAAAGATGCGGATGTTTACGGTACGGTATTTAGGTGGTTACCCATCAGGAAAAAAATAGAATGTTATTTTATTTATGAAGTAGATAAGTCTACTGACAGTGTTGTTTTAAGAGATAAATGTTTTTATGGGATTCGTTTAGAAGAAAAGATGAAAGAAGGAATTGATTACAAAATAGAGATTGCGATGAAAAAGGCAGGTAAAAAAAATACATTCAATTATGATGGTTATGCCTTGCAAGCAGGGATAGTGGGGTATGCTCATACTTCTGTTTTAGGAGCGGTAAGTGCAAGAGTAGAATATTTTCAAGCTACAGGTTCTGTGGATGAACAGGATAAGAAAAATTTTAATCCTGCTTATGCCAGGACATCCAATAATTATGGGGAATGTTACTACGGTGAGTATTACAGTGAAGTTTCTCCCGAAATGGCTAATAAAAAAATCACAAATTTTGGTATAGGTGTTTCCCCTCTAAAAAAAACAAATATAAATATAAATTATTATATATTTGATTCCTGGACTAAAACGATAAACGGAGTAAGGGATTTAGGGGAAGAAATTGATGTTGTTTTGTTTTATAGATATTCACCACAGGTAAAACTACGTTTTGTATATGCACTTTTTTTGCCGGGAGAAGCTTCTATAAACGAAGGAACATCTGCGAATAAGATTTTAGGCGAAATATTGGTGCGGTTTTAAAAAATAAAAAGATGAAAAATTATTAAGGATAAAAGGCAAAAAGCTCCTTAAGAAAAAGGAGTTTTTTTTGATTTGACAAATTATTTTAATTTTGCTAATATCTGTATTCATACTTGGTTGGGTCTTATGAATTATTAAAAGTGGATAAGTAATTATTTATTACCGATTTTTCTGATTGCTGTCATCTGTGAACTGTCCGTTGTTTTTGTTTTTTAACTTTGTGCCTGTTGTTGTCTTTAGTATTTATCTTTGTCTTTGTCTTTGTCTTTGTTTTTTAATTTTTTTAACTTATAACTAATAACTGTAGTTTCTGTCTATGGACTATCGACTGTGGACTATGGACTGTCTTTTGTCTTTGTTTTGAATTTTGAAGTTGGGGGTTAGAACAGGGAAAATAAAGCCAAAACATGTTTTTCTCTAGACGCATAATTTTACCCTGCGGGCACGCAAAAACAAGCTAAAAATGAAAAACTCGCTTTGCTCAGACAGTTCCATTTTTTTAACGCTTGTTTTCGCTAAAATTTGCTAAGTCGTTCAAAACATATTTTACCTTCATTTTTTTTTGCTGGAGCGAAGCGAAAGTCCGCCAATCTGTAAGGCGGGAATTTAGAGTTTTGGATTTTGAATTTGCCTGTCCTCCAGTCTGTAAGGAGGGTTTAGTATTTCGGATTTCGGATTTAGTATTTGTTTTTTGTTCTTGTCTATGGACTATCGACTGTGGACTATGGACTGTCTTTTATCTTTGTTTTTAATTTATTTACTTTTTGTGAGGATTTCTATGAAGGTTGCTTATCTTGCTTTGGGTTCGAATTTGGGTAATAGATTGGAAAATATTAAAAGAGCGGTAGAGTTACTTAAAACCGGAAAAATAAAAATTGTAAAGGAATCTTCAATTTATGAAACTGAACCTTTAGAATATAAAAGGAATTTAAAAGACAAAGTAAAAAAAATATTGACGAAGAAATGGTTTTTGAATAGTGTGGTAAAAATAAAAACAGTTTTGTCTGCGAGGGATTTATTAAGTACCTGTCAAAAAATAGAAAAAGAATTAGGCCGAAAAAAAACATTAAAATGGGGGCCAAGAATAATTGATATAGATATAGTGTTTTACGGAAACGATATTATAAAAGAAAAAAAAATAGTTATTCCTCATTCCCAGGTAGATAAGAGAGGATTTGTTTTATTTCCTTTAGAGGAAGTTAGTTCCGGGTTTGTTCATCCGGTGTTAAAGAAGAGAATAAGTACTTTACTGGAAAGGTTGGAAGATAATCTTAAAATATATAGAATATAACGGGATGAAAAAAATGAATAAAATTACCGTGGTTAAATTACAGGAAATGAAACACCATAAAGAAAAAATTACTATGCTTACCTGTTACAATTATTGGATGGCTAAAATATTAAACGAGGTAGAAATAGAAGTACTTTTGGTGGGAGATTCCCTGGGGATGGTAGTGCTTGGTTATGAAAACACCCTTCCGGTAAAAGTAGAGGATATTTTATATCACACTAAAGCAGTTAAAAGAGGTAATTTAAGTGCGCTTTTAGTGGCGGATATGCCTTTTATGTCTTATCAGGTGGGAGAAAAAGAAGCTTTGCTCAATTGCAGCCGGATGCTCAAAGAAGGTGGAGCGGAAGCAGTGAAAATAGAAGGTGGGGCAGGAGTAGCAAAGACGGTTAAATGTCTGGTAGAGGCTAATATTCCGGTGATGGGACACATAGGAATTACCCCTCAGGCAGTACATAAAATGGGGGGATATAAGGTGCAGGGAAGGGTAAAGGAAGAGGCGGAAAGGTTGATTGCAGATGCTCAGGTGTTAGAAGAAGCAGGAATTTTTTCTTTAGTGCTGGAAGGTATACCGGAAAAATTATCCCGTGAAATTACAAAAAAAATCAGTGTTCCCACTATTGGAATTGGAGCAGGAAAATATTGTGATGGGCAGGTTTTGGTATCAGAGGATCTCTTAGGCCTGACTGGAAAAGTTACTCCGAAGTTTGTTAAACAATATGTCCGTCTGGATAAAGAAATAAAAAAGGCAGTGGATAGATTTAAGAAAGAGGTAAAAGAAAATAAATTTCCTAGTAGTAGATATAGTTATTGAAAGAAATAATGAGTAGAATTTTCCGGCAAACAAATGAAAATAATAAAAACTGTTTCTCAAATGCGAAAGTTGAGCTTGAAGTGGATAAGGCAAGGAAAATCTGTTGGATTGATTTCTACGATGGGAGCGTTGCATAAGGGACATCGTTCTTTGATTAAGCAATCACGCGAAGAAAATGATATTTCTGTCCTTAGCATTTTTGTTAATCCTGTTCAGTTCGGGCAGGGAGAAGATTATAAAAAATATCCCAGATGTTTACAAAAGGATAAGCGGTTAGCGGAAAAGGAAGGGGTAGAAATAATTTTTGCTCCTTCGGTAGAGGAAATGTATCCTCAAGGATATTTAACTTTTGTAAATGTAGAAAATTTATCCTCTGTTCTTTGTGGAAATTCTCGAGCAGGACATTTTAAAGGTGTTTGTACTGTCGTCAATAAACTTTTTAATATTATTAAGCCAACCCGGGCGTATTTTGGGCAGAAGGATTATCAACAACTTAAGATAATAGAAAGAATGACAAAAGATTTGAATTTGAATGTAGCAGTAATAATGATGCCTATTGTACGGGAGGAAAACGGTTTGGCGATCAGTTCAAGGAATAGTTATCTTTCCGGAGAAGAAAGAAGGCAGGCTCCTGTTTTGTTTAATGCATTAAAAAAAGCGGAAGAAATGATTAGAGTAAAAAAAGAAACTGATTCAGCATATATAATTAATCAAATGGAGCATAAGGTTCGGAGTCAGTCTAAAGCAAAAATTGATTATATAAAAATTTGTGAACCGGAAAGTCTTAAAGAGATAGAAAAAATAAGTGGTGAGGTTTTAGTATTGTTAGCCGTATGGATAGGCAAGACCAGATTGATTGATAATTTTTTAATAAAAGGAGATGAATAATAAAAAAAGATTTATGTTATTTAGAGTTATGCAAAATAACACATTCTGTCATTCCGCACTTGATGCGGAATCTATAATCTTCTTAAATATCAATAGATGATATGATAAAGTGTCAAGCTTCCCTTGAAAGATGGTATAATATCTTTCAACAAAAATTAACCAAAGGAGGAAAAGCATGACAACAAATCATTTACCAAAGAACTACGACACATTTATTGGAATCGATGTTGAC
>JAUVLC010000017.1 GCA_030595925.1 Clostridia bacterium
GGAAATCTTTTCCCTTGTGACCAACGGTTTATAGTTGATTCTTCTTTTGAAGTAAGTATGATACGTTCGGTTATGTTCATTCATAATATTATATAAAACAAATTTTCTAATGTCAAGTTATTTATGTAACACCACACTAGTGCATTGAGTAAACGAATACCAGATATTGTACTTAGTATGGATGATTATTACCTAATTTTTGATATGTTAAACAGAAAGAATTTAAATAAACTTGATTTTTATATTGAGACACCTGGTGGTAGTGGTGAAGCTGCTGAAGAAATTGTTGGGTTTTTGCGAAATAAATTTCAAAATGTGTCTTTCATTGTTTCTGGTGAAGCTAAAAGTGCAGGGACATTAATAGTATTATCTGGGGATGAAATTTTTATGACAGATAGTGGTAGTTTGGGACCGATAGATGCTCAGGTTAAAATTGGAAGAGGTGTAATATCAGCTTATGATTATATTGAATGGGTAAAAGAAAAGAGGGAAGAAGCTGAAAAAATTGGAAAATTAAATCCATTTGATGCAACTATGGTTGCTCAGATTAGTCCCGGAGAAATTAGCGGAGTATATCACTCTTTACACTTTGCTAAAGATTTGGTTGTAGAATGGTTAACAAAATATAAATTTAAAAACTGGAATATCACTGAAACAAAAAAAGTAAAAGTAAATGAAAAGAAGAAAAGAGAACAAGCCAGAGAGATAGCAGAACAGTTAACAGATCATTCCAAATGGAGAAGTCATGGGAGATCTATTAAAATATCGGATCTAAGAGATATTGGATTAAAAATAAATAGAATAGAGGACGATCCTTCTTTGGCAGAAATTGTATATAGAATACAGACAATTATTAGGTTATTATATGTTAGCACAAGTGCTTATAAAATTTTTGCAACATCAGAGGAAAAAATTCTTAAAGAAGCAATCCCAATAAATAAGTCGCTTAAAATACCAAAGGGGGAACCCGTTGTTGTCGAAATAGAACCAAAGTGTCCAAAATGCGGAAAGATTTATAACCTTTACGCAAAATTTGTTTCAGATCCTAAGATTGATGAAGATTTTAGAAAGAAAAAAAGAGTGGCATTTCCCAAAGATAGTAAGTTAAAATGCAAATGTGGTTTTGAAATTGATTTAAGTGGAATAAGAAATGAAATTGAAATAAAAACAGGTAAGAAAATTATAACCTAAGGAGACTAAAAATGAAACGATCGGTTCAAAATAAAACAAAAGAGGAAGAAAAATTAATCACTTTTTTGGCGCGTACGAAAGATGGAAAGTATGCTCCAATTGAGAAAAGTTCTTTACAGCACACAAGAATGAAGGAAGAAACGGACACAACGGAAACAGATGAAGAATATTATTACAGTGTAAGTTAGTTTATCTCATAAATCCTAAACTTCTCACCCCAAACACTCCGTTTCATTTTGTTTAATGTATGTTCCTTCACCAAATAATTTTTTGTTAACACTTAAACAGGGAACGGTCGGTTAACCGTTCCCTGTTGGCACTCAAAAAACCCTTGACACCATTAAGAACAAATTTCTTTAATCCATAACTTTAGAAGCTTAATTCGTTTTTGAATGCTTTCTTCTTTCTTTTGCTCACCAGGCAATGCTTTTAATCCTGCCAATTCCCTTTTGGCATCTTCACAATTATCAGGGGTATCATCAGAAAAACAATTAGAATAAAAAGACATATTATTTAACCTCCTTTCTATAAATTTTTTGAAAAAATGGTATATTTATAAATAAAATAGTATATCCATTAATACACAAAATTGTGCTATCTTTTCTTGTCAATCTTTTCAAAGAACAAAACATTTTTCAGTCTCTACTATATATTATACAGTTAAATTTTTAAAACTTGATAAGAATGTTTAGATATGCTATATTTCTGATAACAATCCAACAAAAAAGGAGACTCTCCATGGTAAAACTAACCACAAAAATTTTTGGCAAAGAATACAAATTTGAAATTACAAAAGCCTTGGTCAAACAACGAAAGAGGCAACTATAAAACAACTAACCACCACACCAAAACCAAAGGAAAAATAAATCATAATACCACGTCTGTAAATGTTCCAAAAAACAAACTTTTCTATTGACTTTATGCTTGCATAGTCTCTAAAAATATGATATTTTAAGGAAACGAAAATTTGAGAAAAGGGAACTTGTTGTTCCCTATATACCCGGGAGGGATTAAATGAATAAGTTTAAAAAAATAATTATTTCTATTTGTTTTTTTGTTTGTAGTTTGTGTCTTTTTTCTTTAAATGCGGAAGAAGCTATCGATAGTACTGATTCCCCTAAGGATTTATTAAAACCGGTTTATGTAGTAAACGTTGAGGGGGTAATCGATCCTGTAGTAGCCCGTTATGTAAATAGAGCTATAAATCGTGCAGAAGAAGAGAATGCACAGTGTTTAATTATTCAGATGGATACCCCCGGCGGTTTAGTTGAGTCGATGCGCACGATCGTTTTGAAAATGGAAAATAGTAGTATCCCCATAGTTGTTTATATTACTCCCATAGGGGCAAGGGCTGCTTCAGCCGGGGTTTTTATTACTATGGCCAGTGATGTTGCGGTAATGGCTCCGGGAACACATATTGGCTCTGCCCATCCGGTAAGTATGGGGAAAAAAATGGATGAGGAAATGGTTAAGAAAGCAGTTAATGATTTAGTTAGTTTTATCATTAACCGGGCTAAAAGCCACAAGCGGAATGAAGAATGGGCGGAAAATTCAGTAAGAGAAAGTGTTTCTGTAACGGTTGAAGAGGCTCTTACCTTAAAAGTCGTAGATTTTCAGGCCAAGGACTTTAAACAACTTTTAGAAAAATTAGAAGGCAGGGAAATAGTAAAAAAAGATGAGAAAAGTACTTTACATCCCCTTAAGGCTGTCATAAAATATTTAGATATGACCTTCAGGGAGAGATTTTTGCATACATTGGCTAATCCTAATATTGCTTATATTTTAATGATTTTTGGAATATATGGGATAATTTATGAATTTCATTCCCCCGGGGTCGGGTTTGCCGGGACGGTAGGAGGGGTTTGTCTTATTTTAGCTTTTTTTTCTTTGCAAATTCTTCCGGTAAATTTAGCCGGTGTGTTTTTAATAATATTAGGTATAGTTTTTTTAATCTTAGAGCTCTGGATAACCAGCTATGGAATATTGGCTATGGGAGGAATAGTTTCTTTTGTGATTGGGTCTTTTATTTTAGTGGACTCTCCGGAATCTGCTGAATTTTACCGTATTTCGGTAACGTTAATTCTTTCTTTAGCCGTTACTACTTTTTTATTTTTTGCTTTTGCCATTAGTGCTGCTTTGAAATTGCGGCGGAGTAAACCTGTTACGGGAAAAGAAGGATTTATAGGAAAAATAGGATATGCGAAAACTAAAATTGCACCGGAAGGAATGGTTTTTGTGGAAGGAGAATATTGGTCAGCTCAATCGGAAGAGGGGGTGATACAAAAAGGGGAAAAAGTTGAAGTAATCAGTATTGCAGGACAACTTTTGAAAGTAAAAAAAATATAAGGAGGATTAGGTTTATGGGTGGGTTAATGTATGGTTTGTTTATTGTAGGTATTGTTATTTTAGTTAACGCGGTAAAAGTTATCAGAGAGTATGAGAGAGCAGTAATTTTTAGGTTGGGTCGTTTGTTGCCGGAACCTAAAGGACCGGGATTATTTATAATTATTCCGTTTATAGACAAAATTGAAAGGATAAATTTGAGAGTGATAACTATGGATGTTCCTGAACAGGAGATAATTACTAAAGACAATGTTACCGTAAAGGTAAATGCAGTGGTTTATTTCCGGGTAATGAATCCTAATAATGCGGTGACCAAGGTAAATAATTATTTTCATGCAACATCCTTAATTGCTCAAACAACCCTGCGTAGTGTATTGGGGGGAGTGGAATTGGATGCGTTGCTTTCCGAAAGAGAATCAATTAACCAGAAACTGCAGAAGGTAGTGGATGAATTGACTGATCCCTGGGGTATTAAAGTGAGTGTGGTAGAAATAAAAGATGTGGAATTACCCGAAGTAATGAAGCGGGCGATGGCGAAACAAGCTGAAGCGGAAAGAGACAGAAGGGCTAAGGTTATTGCTGCAGAGGCGGAATATCAGGCCTCGGAAAAGCTTTCTATGGCGGCAAAAGTAATAGAGGAAACCGGAGTAGCAATACAGTTAAGATATTTACAAACTCTAAAAGAAATTGCTGCGGAAAATAATTCCACTACTATTTTCCCTATCCCCATAGATTTATTTAAACAATTTATAAAAAAATAAATCTGAACAAGTACATTTTTTAACGGCTAATCTAATGTAGGGGTGATATTCCTCCAAACAGATGGCGGACAAGTGGTCGCCCAAAAGACTTAAAGGGTGGGCAAGCCCACCCCTGCGCGAAAAATTTGCGATATCGTTTAAAACACATTGTGCTTTCATTATTTAGTTTGTAGTTGTTCCATTTAGAGATTGTTGAAAAAGGACTTTTTGTCTCTGTCTTTGCGAGCCCCTAAGGGCGAAGCAATCTCATTCTTTGACGAGAACGACAAGATTGCTTCGTCGTTTCTCTCCTCGCAACGACACCTTCGAAGAGTTTTTCAACAATCGCTTTATGGAGCTGTCTTTTCATATTTATTCTTTGTCGTTAACTTATAATTCATAACTATTAACTTATAACTGTAGTTTCTGTTTCTGTGCCTTTGTGCCTGTCTTTGTCTGTTGTCTATGGACTATGGACTGTGGACTGTGGACTATCGACTGTGGACTATGGACTTAACTTTTAACCCGTAATTTTAATGAAAAGGATTTTTAATGATAAAAGGAACATCTTCAAGTTGGATAGGAACAGATGAGTCGGGAAAAGGGGATTATTTTGGCCCATTGGTGATTGCCGGGTTCTATATTGAAAAAACCCGCATAAAGGAATTAACCGAATTAGGGGTGCGGGATAGTAAACGAATAACCTCGGATAATGTTATGAATAAAATAAGCAATTCTTTGCGTAAAATGAATAGTCATTATTCTATTGTTGTTATCGGCCCGGAAAAATATAACGAGTTGTATGGTAAAATAAAGAATCTTAATCGTTTACTGGCCTGGGGGCATGCCCGGGTAATAGAAAATTTACTTGATAAGGTGGATTGTGAAAAGGTAGTTACCGACCAATTTGGTGATAAAAAGTTTGTTGTAGACGCACTGATGAAAAAAGGGAAAAAGGTTTTTTTAGAGTTAAGGCCCAGGGCGGAAGATGATTTAGCCGTAGCTGCTGCTTCCATTTTAGCCCGGGCGGAATTTATTAAAAGGATGCAAGCCCTGTCACAGGAAATCGGCACTGATTTGCCGCGGGGTGCTTCTTCCCTGGTGGAGGAAAAAGCACGGTTTTTGGTTCAAAAACATGGTCCGGAAATATTAAATAAAGTTGCTAAAATGCATTTTAAAACAACAAAAAAAATTATACAACAATAAGGGGACGGAGTTGAGTTGGTTGACTCAAGAGGCTTAAAAATGGGAGAGAAAAAAGTCGTTTACATTACGGGGCCTCCCGGATCAGGAAAAACTGATTACCTTTATAAAAATCTAAAAGAAATAATAAAAAGCAAAAAGGCAAAACCTGAGGAAATTCTTTTTTTTACTTTTAATGATAAGATAGCCGAAGAAGTAAAAGAAAAGCTTATTAAATGGACGCAGGAAGGATTTGCCGAACTCTGGATTAATAGTTTTTCTTCTTTTTGTAAAAAAATCCTTAGAGATAATTATTATCAGTTATCCGCCTTACCGCAAAAAACATTTCTTGGCCCTAATTTTCAGATAATCGGAGGGATGGAAGAAAAATTAGTTCTTAAAAGAATCTTGGAAGAAACTTCTCTTGATTTAAAATTTTATGCTAAGGCAAAGTCTTCTGTTTTTTTTATTAATGAAATGGTAAACTTTGTTGATTTAATGAAACAAAATCTCCATAAACTTGAACGGCTGAAAGACGAAGGCGGAAAATTTGCGGAATTAGAAAAAATTTTTTATAAATATAATACTCAACTTCACAAAAGTGATTATCTGGATCTTCGCGATCTTACCCTGCAGACAATTGATTTATTTAAAGGAAGAAAGGATGTATTTGAGACCTATAAAAATAAATTCAAGTATGTTTTAGTGGATGATTTTGAGGATATTGATTATCAGCAATTTCGACTCCTGCAAATTTTTGCTGATGATAAAAGTAACCTCATAATAGCCGGAAACGTTAGTGAAAGTATTTTTTCTTTTCGGGGAGCAAGACCGGAAGAAATAAAGAAAAAATTTATTCAGCAATTCAATCCGCAGGTTATAAACATTTCCCCTAAATCAAATATTTCCCCGGTTGAAATTTTACCTTATAAATTTGATACCGGAAAAGAAGAAAGTTTTTTTATTGCCCGCCGGATCTATAAATTAATAAGAGAAAAAAATAAAAAAGGAGAAGCCTTATGTTATAAGGATTTTCTTGTTCTTTCCCGGGATATAGGGAAAGAGATAGATAGTTTAGTCAATGCGTTGTCGTTTTACCGGATTCCCTGTACAGTACTGGGGGGAACAGGGTTTTTCAAGCAATCGGTAATTATTACTCTTATTTCCGTTTTACAGGTAATATATAAATTTAAGAAGAAAACCCTTTCTAATTTTCATATTATTTGGGCCCTAACTACGTTAAATTTCTGCATAGATAAAGTAGATATGGAAAGATTGGTTACGTTGAGTGAGAAAAAAAATAAAAACCTGTTGGAAATTTTTGGAGAATTGAAAAATTCTTCGTTTCCTTATTTAAAAACCCGGACCCGGGATATCCTTGCTGAATTTGTAGAGAAAATAAAAGAGTTTCAACAAAGTAAAACAGAAAAATCGCTGGAAGAAATTCTCTATAAAATATATTTGGATTTTGGTTTTCTTCTGCAAAGTAGAGATGATAAAAAAATAGCCGGACAGCTTAATTATTTTAATGAAATAATTAAAAAATATCAAAGAATAGAAAACCGGTTTTCCGGCAAAAAACTGGACTTTGACAAGTTTATGGAGAACTTGCAGGGATTGATGTCTTCATACGGACGGGAATTAGGTATTCAATTGGAAGAAGAAGAGGATGCTGTAAAAATAATGACGGTCCAGCAGGCTAAGGGAAAATTTTTTAAGGTAGTGTTTGTTACCGGATTAGTGGAAGGGAAATTTCCCAGGCAATATAAAGAGGATCTTCTTTTAAATAATAAGGAAAAAGAATTTTTAGGGCTTAAGCCGTTAATAAAATCAGTAGAGTATATAAAAGAGGAAGAAAAGATTTTTCAGGTCGCTCTCAGCCGGGCAAGGAATATGCTCTATTTAACCTGTGCAAAAAGATATGATTCACAAAGAGAGCAAGAAATATCCGGATTGCTGGTGGATTTTTTAGAAAAAGAGGGAAAAAAATTTCTTTCGGTTGATGAAGAAATTTTGACTTATGATGATTTACTGGGATTGCTTTTGCGTGACGGTCCAAATATGGAACTTGAAGAATGTTTAAAAAAAGATAGAAATAAATTTTTGTTTTACCAATGGATTAAAGAAAAATACTCGCTTGCGAACTTGTATGATAAAGTTGAATTACCTCAAAATTTTTATTTTACCCCTTCCAAAATAAAGACATACCTTGATTGTCCCGCTAAATTCTTTTTTCGGTATTGTTTGAATATTTTTAGTCCTCCTCAACCTGCCCTTTTTTTAGGCATAGTAATTCATCGGATACTGGAGTTGTTTCATAAAGAGTATGTGACTCCGGCACAATTACAGGATAAGGCAATAGCCCGTAATTTAGATGGAATAGTCAGGAAGGTTTGGCGGGAAGAAGCAAAAAATTTTGAAACCAGGTTTGAAAAAAAGATATACGAGCAGGAAATATATAATATTTTAGCCCGTTATCTAAAATTGGAAAAAACAAGAACTTTTTTGAAGATATCAAAATGTGAAGTACCTTTTAAGTGGGAGACGGAAGGATTTCGCTTTAAAGGAAGAATAGACAGGATAGATATAACCGAGGATTCTTCCTGTGAATTGCTCGATTATAAAACTACCAAAGCGTTTGCTTATCAGGGAGATACCCTTTGGAACAAATGGATTAAAGGAAAAACAGATTTTCAGCCGGTAATTTACTTGTTGGGGGCAAAAGAAATTGTAGAGGATAAAGTTTGTGCGTTTAGTATTTATTGGTTAAAGAAAAAAACCGGTAATGATTTTAAAACAACACTCAGGATATTAACTGACGGGGAAAAGGAACCCGCTCAGAATAAAAACAAATAAAATGGCTCAGTACTTCGGAATTGGAAGAATCTAAAGAAAGTTTATTGCAGATTAGCAGGGAAATTATGGAGGGGGAATATAAGCCTAAACAGGGATTTAATACCTGTAAAAATTGTGATTTCCGCTGGCTTTGCGAATCCTGAGGCCCGGGATAATAAAAATATGAAAAGTAATTTCCCCCTTTGAAAAAGGGGGTTAGGGGGATTTAGATAAAAGACGGTTAAAGACAAAGACAAACTTTCACTGTCTCTTCACCTTAATCCTTTCACTTTACTGATTGGTGGACAGGCTCCCGCAAGAGGAGAGGAAACAAAACAAAGATTGTAATAGAAGTGGATGGATCGCAACATAAGGAAACAGATCAGGAACAAAAAGATCTGCAACGAGATATATATTTGAAGAACGAGGGATTATATATATTGCGTTTTAACAATCTACAAGTTTTGCAAGAACTAGATTCTGTTATGGATAAAATTCCCCTAGCCCCCTTTTTCAAAGGGGGGAAACCATAGGGTAATTCTTTAAAAAGGGGGGAGGACGACGAGAACACAAAACTAAACAAATCAGTGACTTCGTTCCTATACGGGTATTCTCGTTAATAAATTATACAAATTATAAACTAAATGTTAAACATTTTGGACATTACTATAAAGTATGAGATAATAAAAATATGAATAAATTAACCGATGAACAAATTACAGCAATAAATCAGATTGAAGGAAAGGTCTGCCTTAAGGCCGGTGCCGGTACCGGAAAAACACTGGTTTTAACCAATAGATATATCCGGATATTAAAAACCTTGCTTAAGGAAGGATATGTTTTAGAAGATGCTATTATGAGTATTGTGGCTGTAACCTTTACCAAAAAAGCAGCTAACCAGATGCGGATGAAAATAAAGGAAAATCTTATTGAATTTCCTAATCTGGCAGCTGTTTTATCCGGTGCTTACATCAGCACAATAGATGCTTTTTGCCTTAGACTTTTAAAAGAAAATGCTTTTTTAGTCGGAATTGATCCGGACTTTGTAATTATGGAGGAAATAGAAAGTAAGCTTTTATTTTTAAAAGAAGCAAAAAATGTTTTTAATTCCCAGGATTTACCCGCAATATCTTTCAATGTAGGCATGGATTTCTTTCTGAGAGAAGTGTATTCTTTTATCCGCCGATTGAAAAATAATGCTATAACCCCTGTTATGTTTAAGGAAAATATAGAAAAAATAAATAATTTAAATGAGAAAAAAAAATTAGGCAAGGTTATTTTTTGCCTTTATGCCGCTTATGAGGAGAGATTAAAAAAGGAGAATAAATTTGATTTTCAAAGTATTCTTTTAGCCGGATTATCGTTGCTGGAGAATAAGCAGATAAAAGAAAAATATAAAGAGTTTTTTAAATATATTCTGGTAGATGAATATCAGGACACTACTTTTTTGCAGGATAAGTTGTTGAGGGAATTATCTTCATATAGTGGAAATTATTTTGCGGTAGGGGATGTGAATCAATCTATCTATGCCTTTCGTGATGCCCGTCCGGAAAACATGATGAATTTTGATCAGGAAACAAAAAAAGAAGGGAAAAGTCTTTCTTTAACTACTAATTTTCGTTCTTTTGATGAGATTTTGAAATTAAGTAACCAATGTTTTCAGGAACAAATGCCTTATTTTCAACCGCTTCATTCCGGCAGGAATAAAGATTCTCTTTGCTGTGAAATAAATCTTGCTTGTAGTGCGGAGGAAGAAGCGGAATTTATTGCCCAGCGAATTTTGGCGCTATTAGAAAGAGATCCCGATCCGCTAAAATGTAAGGATATTGTAATTCTATTTAGGGGAATACGAAATATTGGTATTTATGAAGAAATTTTGTATAAACATCATTTGCCTTTTATGACCGTCGGAGGCTCCGGATATTACGCTCGTCCGGAAATAAAAGATATTATTTCGCTTTTAGGGGTTATTAATAATCCTTTTGACGATATAAATTTAGTGAGGGTCCTTAGGGGGCCAGTATACAGGATTAGTAATTCTACCTTACAAAAATTAGCTAATTTAAAACCCGGTGAAGATGTTGAAGATGAGGGAAAAGATATAAAAGGTAAAGGGAAATATCCTATTTATGATGCCTTGGGAAAGATGAAAAATTTAAATATTGGGGAGGAAGAAAAGGCTTCTTTAAGAAGATTGAGGGATTTCATTGATGAATTTATTTACCAAAAAAACAAATTACCGTTAGGCCGGTTTTTATATTGCCTGATTCAAAATAGCGGTTATACGAGCTATGTACAAACACTATCTCCCATAGAGCGAAGAAGAAGTCTGGCTAATATTGATAAATTTTACCAATTAGTATGCCGGTTTGAAGAGAGAAATTTGATCCCTGTTTTAGAAGATTTTATTGCCTATCTTAAAGAGGTTATTAGTCAGGAGACAATGGAAAGCGAAGAAAATCATGAAATAGAAGATGTTATCCAGTTAATGACAATTCATCAGGCTAAGGGTTTGGAGTTTCCGGTGGTTTTTGTGGCTAATATTTCTCCGGACAGTTTTCCTTCCAGAAGCCGTACCCCCAGATATTATTTTGATGCAAAAGAAGGTTTTTTGTGTAAAGACATCAAAGAGGAAGAAGAAAAAATAAAGAAAAAAAATAAAGAGCGATTTAGCTGTGAAGAAGAAAGACTTCTTTATGTGGCAATGACCAGGGCTAAAGAACGCTTGATTCTTTCCGGAAGAATAAAAGAAGACGGAAAAGGAAAAAGTAGAAAAAGCCGTTTTATTGATTATTTCTTTAAGATGCAGGAGGCTCAATTAACATTAAAAGAAGAATATGGCAATTTATTAATTGAAGCGAATAAGTCCTTTCCGATAAAGGAAGAATGTAGAGAAAAAAAGTACCGGGGATATTCTTTCAATCCGGAACAAAAAATAAACAGGAAGGAAATTGAGCAGTCTTTTGATTTTAAATATTGTTCTTCTGAGGGGGAAAAAACAAAAAAATCTTTTAGTGTTACTCAGCTTGCTGTTTTTGACCAGTGTCCTTTACAGTATAAATACCGCTATGAAATAGGTGTTTTAGCCAATAGTAGTCCTAATGAAAGTGTTGCTACGGGAAAAATAGATGAAACGGTTTTAGGTATGATAATGCATAAAATTTTACAGGAATTTACCTTATTTGGTGAACAGGAAAAATGGGATGATAAAAAAACATTTTCCCGATTTAAGAAATTAGCCAAAACCTACGGAATTCCTTCGGAAGATGCGGATTCTCTTTATAATAATCAAATACAGGAAATATTTAATAAAATTATAAAAAGTGATTATAACCCTTCCCTTAAAAAAACAACGGCTGTGGAAAAAAGCTTTCATTTAAATCTTAATGGGTTTTTAATTAAAGGAACGATAGACCGTATAGATTGTCGGGATAATGGAAGCTTTGAAATTATTGATTATAAAATGAGTAAATCAATTAAAGTAAATCGATATGATTTCCCGATGCAATTGTATGGAATAGGTGCGGAGAACGTGTTGGGTTTAAAGCCGGTAGATAAACTAACCCTTTATTCTTTGCGTCAGGGGCAGGGATTTTCTTTGGAGATAAAACCCACAGAAGAAATTTTGAAAAAAGCGGAGAGAATAATTACCCGAATTACCCGGAGTGAGTATAGAATAAGTGAAAAAAAAGAATGTTCATTTTGTGGCTTTAAGGCAATTTGCCCTAAAGCTATAATAAAACCAGTAGTAAAAGAAGAATAAAAAAATTGTAAAAAAGAGTTTTTTAAAGTAATAGCATTGAAAAAAGGAAGAAGTGAAGAATAAAAACATTTTAAATGGATTTATTGCAAATAATAGTTTTAATCAAAAGGGTGTATATTATCTTGTTGTAGTTTCACTTTTATTAGGGGAAATTAGATTTTTAAAATTAGCCGGTTAAGATACTGATGATTTTTTTTCTAGCTTTTTCTATTTCGAACAGTTTCAGTAGCAGTAAAAAGATGGGAAATTGCTTGACTTTTATAGTCTTTTCTGATAAATTACTTTTAAAGAAAGTAAACAACGGCAATTTTGGTTACTTTTAAAAAAGCAAATTGGGCTATTTGATAATTTGGGTTTGATTTTGTTTCTTCTACAGAAAAAAGGGGGGGCAAAAATAAAAAAACAACACTTAATTATTCTTTTTTTGTTTGTTATTCAACGGGGAAAAGGATATTTAAATAGACTCTATTCGGTAAAAAAGAGTAAACTTATTTGTTAATATCCCATTCAGTTCACTTTAATTGCAAGACATATTAATTCTGATTGTCTTTTCCCCTCAAGAAATAATTTTTGCAAAAGATCCACCTCAAAGTAAAATAACAGAATAAATAAAAATTTAAATCACAAAATTCCAAATCAAAAATTTTTAGAAAACAAATCGCGTAAACCTAAGAAGTTATGAAACGGGGTTATTAAATTTTTTATGCAAACTTTTAAAGTTGATGCTTACCAAATTTGTCTTATTCAAGAATATTGATATTTTACATCGTGAATTCTATATTCTGAAAAAATAATGTCAAAAAATAGGAGGCAGTAATGAGTAAAAAATCAATTATTGCTAGTATTGTTTTTACTTTGTTTTATTCAGTGTCGTCAATTTTTGCAGGGACAATTTTTATTCCGCCGGGTGCCAGGGCAAATAGTATGGCGGGTGCTTTTGTTGCAGTAGCAGATGACGCTACAGCTATTTATTGGAATCCGGCAGGACTAACTAATTTGGAGGGAACAGGAATTGAAGGCTCTATTTTTTATATAGGCGCAGAGGCTAAAGGAAGTAGGTCGCTGTTGAATGTTGATAACCCCATAAACGCAGATGAATTAATGTTGGGGAAAATCTATCCTACTGAACCGGGAGTATATCAAAGCAAAGTATTTGAAACAAAGGCAGTGTTTCCTTTTATAGCCGGATATACAAAAGTAAACGATATAGTCGTTGCAGTAGGTTGTTATGTTGTTGGTGGCGGTGGTGGGAAATGGGAGGATGCAGTAAAAGCGGGAGCAGATGACTTAAAAGCATTGGTAGATGCATCTTATGGGTTTGTGGTCGGAAATATTTCCGGGGCAAAGAAAATAGGTTCTAATCTTTCGATAGGAGTTGGATTAAATTTTATATATATGCAGGATAATGCAGAAATTGAAAAAGCATATTTTGCAACGACGGGCTCTCCTTTTTATAGTTATGATTTAAAGATGGAAAGAAAAGGAACGGGTTCCGGCATAGAGTTAATCGGAGGGGCTTTATATAGTCCATTAGACAAATTACAACTGGCTTTGACTCTGCGTAGCGGAGCTGCCTTAAAGATAAACGGAAAAGCAGAATATAATCAGGAGGGGTTGGCACCTCTCGGTTTCCCTGATGTTTTTCACGAGACGGATTATAGTCAAAATTATGAATATCCTTTAACTTGTGGAATTGGTGCGGCCTATAAAATGACGGAGTTGCTTACTCTTGCTATAGGAGTTAATATAGAAAACTACTCTATGATGAAAGAGGATATTAATTATGACAGAAATGATACGGTTTTTAGAGATGTAAATAAAAAATTAGATTGGAAAAATATAGCAGTAATTAGTTTCGGGGCAGATTATCGTCTTAATGAAAAGTTATCGTTTCAGGGAGGCATACAAAGAAATCCTGCTCCGTATCCGCAAGACCAATTAACACTGTTAGGTACAGACCAATATACTTTAACTTATTTCACATTAGGTACAGAATACAAGGTAAATTCGTGGAAAATAAACGTTAATTATGTTCATAGTTTTTCGGATGAGCCGGAACAGAGTGGAGTAAAGTATGAATATCCATCAGATTCGTTTAGAGTCGGAATTGGGTACGGGTTTTAAATGTTTCAGCCTCTGAGTTAATTTATGAATAAAAAATTTGTTTGTAAAGGAGGGGATAATCATTTTTACGGTAAAAGAAAAAAGTGTACGCTCTAAGAAAGGGAGAAGGGAAGAAATACGGAGAAAATTTCTTTTTGACATAAACTTTTCAGACAAGAGAAATACAGAGCGCCGAAAATGTTGGCGCAGAGCAGTTAAAGTATCAACTGTTATTAATAAGGATATAGAAAGAGTCTATGATTTTGTAAAGCATATCGAAAATTTTCCTCAATTTATAGAAAATATCAAAAGTATAAAAATTATAAAAGAAAAAAATAATCGCAAAGTAGCAGACTGGAAGATTGATGTACAAGGAGTTCCTGTCCAATGGCGCGAAGAAATTATTTTTGATGACACTGATAAAACGATAAAATTTAAGATGTTAAAAGGGGATTATGAAGTTTATGAGGGAGAGTGGAGATTTTTACCGCTTATGGGGAGGACACAAGTTTTTATATCAGTCAATTTGGGTTGGGGATTTCCGTCTTTTGAGACCTTTGTCGGTGATGTTTTAAGAATCAAGGTAAAAGTTAATTTAAGGGGAATGCTTAGGGCTATTAAGAAAGAAATGGGGAGGAGGCTATCAGAATAAAGAATGGGGAAATTTGCTTTTATTTTTCATCCTCACGATGTAGAAAGTTTAGGGGATTGGGTTTTTAGTGAGCCCAATCTTAAAAAAAAGAGGAGACATTTGATAGAGCGAGCTCTTCGCTGGATACCCCCTTTAAAAAGAGAGTCTGTGACTGGTCTGCAGTCTTTGACCGGTAAAAAAGCAAATGGAGAGATGATTCTTTTGCCATTAGTACCCGAGCAAATAGTGAAAATGGATTCTGGCTTTATTTTACAGAAACTAATTAGAGCCGGACGAATTGCCCAGGATTTAGGTTGCAATATAGTTGGTTTAGGGGCTTATGCCGCCTGGGTAGGGAAAAGGGGTGTTTTAGTGGCGAAAGAATTAAATATTCCGGTTACTACGGGGACCAGTTATACCATAGAAATTGTGGTGCAGGCAGTGTTAAAGGCGGCTAATGATGTTGGTATAGAGATAGATAAGGCAAAGGTATCCATTATTGGGGCTACGGGATTAATCGGCAGTATTTGCTCTGTTATTTTAGCCGAAAAAGTGCCTTATCTTACTTTAATGGCACGCAATAAAATAAAAATGAGAAAATTAGCCGATTCAATTATTCAGCAAAACAAGAAAAAAACGATAATTAAAATCACCGATAATCTTAAAGAATCGCTGTCTCAGTCAGATATAATGGTAGTAGTGACCAGTGTCCCTTTTGCTTTAATCAAAGTAGAAGATTTAAACCCCGGTACAATAGTTTGTGATATTTCCCTCCCCCATAATGTTTCTCCGGAGAAAGCAGCTTCAAGAAGGGATGTTTTAGTTATTGATGGTGGAGTGGTTAACCCGCCGGGAAAAGTAGATTTACATTTTAATTTTGGATTAGCTCCAGGTTTAGTTTATGCTTGTATGGCGGAAACGATGATTTTAGCCCTGGAAGAAAAGTACGAATATGCTTGTATAGGTGGAAAGGTATCCTTAGCCAAGGTAAGAGCAATTTCTAAGTTTGCAGTTAAACACGGGTTTAAATTAGCCCAATTTAGAAGTTTTGGTAAAAAAGTTTCGATTGGACAAATAGAAGAAGTAAAGAAAGCAAGAAGAGGTAAAAAGTAGTGACTTTTTATTCCGTTTTTCCGTTTTTAGGAGCTGTTTGTGTTTTATTTTTGGGTTTGTTTGTTTTTCTCAAGAAACGCAAAGAAAAGACAACCTTAAGTTTTCTAATTTTTTGTAGTAGTCTTTTTTTTTGGCTTTTAGGTTATATTTTTTCTTATTCCCTTGATGATAAAAATTTGGCTTTTCTTTTTTGTAAAATATCCTGTACCGGAGCAATGTTTACCGCTCCTGCTTTTTATCATTTTACAGTAGATTTTTTAAAATTAAAAAAAGAGAAAAAATGGGTAAATGTTTTCTATGGGGTAATGCTTTTTATTACTCCCTTTTCTATGGTTTCCCCTTATTTTTTGTCAGGAGTCTATAAGTATTATTGGGGATACTATTCTAAAGCGGGTTTGTTACATCCTTTATATTTAGTAATTTTTTTTGGTATTTTTGTGTGGGGATTTTATTTATTATATTTTCACTATCGTTTGTATAGACGCTATAGGGAAGGGGGGGCACTAGATCTAACGGAAACTACCCGCATAAAATATGTTTTTATAGCTTATATTATAGCCTTGTTTGGTGCTGTTGACTATATTCCCAAATATGGCGTGGAATTTTATCCCTTTGGTTTTATCTTTGAAGTCTTGTTTGTTTTAATAATTGCTTATGCTATTGTTGCCCATCGTTTAATGGGTATTAAGGTAGTAGTGCAAAAAGCGACGCAGATTATTTTTTCTTTTCTAATAGCTATTGCCATTTATTTTGCTTTTTTTTATCTAGGATTTAATATAATAGGATGGAGTCCCTGGCAAGCTACTATTTTTGCCATTTTACCTTGTTTAGTCTGTTTTACACTACTTATCTTGAGGATGCAACAGTTAATATTTAAAAAAGAAGAGGATTATCAACTGGCACTTATACGTATTGCCCGGGAGATGGTGAGAATCAAACTCCCTTTAAAACTAATAGAAAAAGTAGCCGATTCGATTTATGAGATTATTAAAGTCAGGCAGGTAAGTATATTTTTATTGGATGTTTCAACCAACGAATATATTTTGCAGGCAACCAAAGGGAGAGTTCTTTTTCAGGGGATAGGTTTTGTTTTAAAGCAAAAAGATGCTATAATCGATTGGTTTTATAAAACAGGGAAGGAATTTTATCAACGAGGTCTAATTAGGAACGAGGAAAAAGATTTTTTACAGTTGGATATTATAAGGGATTGGTTACATAGTGAAAAGTTATCAGATGAAAAAGAAAAAAATTTGATAGAGGTTTTAATAAGAATACAGTTTCAAATGGAATTATTGCGGACAAGTTTAATAATTCCCTGTTGGTATGGGGAAAAGATAGTAGGGCTTTTGTGTTTGGGAGGGATGGTAAAAAGCCAGTATAGCAGGAGGGATGTTGAGCTTTTGAGCGGATTTGCCGATGATATGGCTATGAATATAAGTAATGCTTTTTTGATTCATGATTTACGCAAGGAGGTCCATGAAAAAACTTTGTTAAGCAGAGAACGCTATAATGCTTATCAGAGGTTAGAAACGATTTTCAAAGAAATTATTTCCGCATTTGCAATGACCGTTAATAAGATGGACCCTGATTATACTTATGAACATGTAGAAAAGACTTCTAAATATGCTCAGAAATTGGTAGATAAATTACAGCCAAAGCAGATAAAGGAAAAACTTATTTCCAGGGATATGTTTTTTGCCGGAATACTTCTTCATGATATAGGTAAAATATTTATTCCCAAAAATATTTTAAATAAACCGGGTCCTTTAAATGAGGAAGAATGGAAAATAGTTAGAAGGCATCCCATAGATGGGTTTGAATTATTGAAAAACATAAAAGGGATGGAGATAAGTGCTGAAATAATTAGGCATCACCATGAAAGAATAGATGGAAAAGGTTATCCGGATGGATTGAAAGGTGACCAGATTTCTATAGGGGCAAAAATAGTCTGTGTGGTGGATTCTTTTGAAGCAATGACTGCTGACCGTCCATACAGAAAAGCAAAATCAAGAAAAGAAGCACTATCACAACTTGTAGAAAATAGTGGGACACAGTTTGATTCTCAAATAGTAGATGTTTTTGTGGAATTATGTGAAAAAGGAGAAATTTAAAAATAATAAGTATTTTTTAAAAAATCAAGTTGCCTTATCGGAAATTCCTGTCAATTTTAAAAAACCGAAAAATTATTGTTTAAAATAAACTTTTTATAAAAGCTTTGTGAGAGATATTCTTGACTTTTTAAGTTTTTTTTAGTAAGGTATTTCTATATTTAAAATATCGGGGCGCCATCGTCTAGCCCGGTCCAGGACGTAGCCCTCTCAAGGCTAAGACACGGGTTCGAATCCCGTTGGCGCTACCAAAAGATAATAAATGAAGATGGAAAAGGGGAAAAATATGGTTAAAAAAAGAAGAAGGATTACTTTTCTTGTGAGTGTTTTTTTGTTTATTCAAGCAGGTTTTTGTTGGGGTGGAGGATTTGAAGGTCCGGGATTGGGCATCAGAGCAAATTCTATGGGGGGTGCTTTTATTGCTATGGCCGACGATTGGACGGCTGGTTATTGGAATCCGGCCGGATTAGCTCAACTCAAAGGGACAGGGATAGGTTTTGCAGTAGATTGTGTAACGGTAACAGGAAAAGACGGTAATTCTATCGCTAACGGCAGTATTTTAGACCCGAATTATCCTGATGAGAACCAGGGGGATATTTTTTACCAGGTTCCGCCAAATGTTGAACCATTACAATTTGATAAAAAGGATATTACGGTTATTTCTTATTTGCCGGGTATAGGGGCATACAAAGAAATCAAGGGATATTTTACTATGGAAGCGAGCATTTATGAGCCGATAGGCTATAGCTCTAAATGGAAAGATATGGTGGGAGGAGTAGAAGGGGTAAATGCTTTTTACGAGGAAACTTTTTATACGGTAGTTTATAATGCGTCTCTTGCCAGAAAAATTTCCTCTAAGTTATTATTGGGAGTGGGCTTAAATATTCTTCAGGGAAAATGGGAGAAAGAAGCAAGAAAAACAACGTTAGATTATAATTACAAGTTTGGTATGGATGGTGATGGGACCGGATATGAAGGGGTTTTTGGGTTTTTATATTCTCTTCCCTGGGACAAGATGAAATTAGGTGGTGTTTACAGAACAGGAAGTGAAATTTCCCTTGAGGGGAAGGGTTTTGTTGAAGATACGCGGTTAAGCATAGACGAACGGACAAATTATACACAAAAATTCAATTATCCGGCTACTTACGGAATAGGTGTTATCGGTAAACCTTTGCGTAAACTTACGCTTAGTGTTGATTGGCAGGTGACTGATTGGACAAAAATAAAAAGAGACATAAATTTTAATAATGATAGCGGAACCACTCTTGTTGATTCTGATGAAAATTTAAAATGGGAAAAGACAGAACGGATCCGTATCGGCGGAGAATATACTTTGGATAAGAATTTTGCTGCAAGAATTGGCTTTTATACCGATCCTACACCTGTTCCTGATGAACAGATAAGTCTGTCTAATGTTCTGGATGTAGATAAAAAAAATATAACTTTTGGCGGTGGATATAGCGAAAAAGATTGGCAGATTGATATTGGATACATTTATGGATGGGGTAGTAAGACAATAGATGAAGTGAAATACAAAAAAGAAGTTGGTTCTTTTCAGGTTGCCTTTAGTTATTTGTTTTAAAGAAAGACTCAAGATTTAAAAGAGTGTTTCGTTTAAAAAACAAAAGAAGGTCAGAAGAAAAAACAATTTATTGCTGGAGTCACCAATCCTTTTTTTGAAGTAATTTGTGAATAAAAAAAAAAGGGAAAAAAAGGAATAATAGTGACTTATACGGAAAGTTCAATCAGGATAAAAAGTGACATTAATACAGTGTTTAGTGTTTTTGCGGATATGGAGAATTATCCCGGTTTCGTTCCTTATTGCCGGGAAGCAAGAATAATTAAAAGGGAAACAGCAGAAAGAATAATTATTGAGATGAAAATTAAAATAAACGGGATAACGAATAAAGAGAGAGCCAGGGTTTTTTTTCAAAAAGCGATTTTTGTTTTAAAGCGAAACAATTAAAAGGAATATTAAAACAATTAAACTGGATAGTTAAGATGAAACAGGTTTCTTCCGAAGTGGAAGTTGTTTCCAGACATGATTTTGATTTGGGAATTCCTGTAATCGGAAAATTAATAGAGCAATTAATAATAAAAAAATTTTTTATGGAAAAAACAGAAAAAGCTTTATTAAAAGCCGTAAAAGAAAAAGTTCATTTATAGAAAAAAGGGAGAAAGTATTTATTTCTAAGAGCATTTTAAATAAAAAAATAAACTTTAAACCGAAAAGAACGGAAAACAATAAAAAACATTGACGACAAAATAAAAAACAAATATAATTTTTGGGAGTTGGATAAAAAAGTTTAAAAGTAAAATAAAACGGAGAGAGTAATGATTGCGAAAAAGATTGTTTTAAAATTTCCACATCAATTAGTAGATCAGCCTATAGTATATAAATTGGTTAAGGATTATAATTTGGAGTTTAATATTTTAAAGGCGTATGTTACCCCCCGGGAAGAAGGTCTATTAGTTTTAGAATTAAAAGGGAAAGACTCTGATTATAAGAAGAGTATAGGATATTTGTCGGATATAGGGGTAAAGGTTCAGCTTTTAAGTAAGGATGTTACTCGCGATGAAGAAAGATGTACTCACTGTGGCGCTTGTGTAACTATTTGTCCTACGGGTGCTTTGCAGGTAGACCCGGTTACCCGTAAGATAAATTTTTATAATGATAAATGTATTGCCTGCGAATTATGTATAAAGGCCTGTCCTCCCCGGGCAATGAAAATCCATTTTTAATTCAATGAGTCTTAGAGTTTTTGTCAGCATAGCTGACAAAAATTCCGTAGTCGAATAGATCCTGAGCGTAATCGAAGGGTCTCGGATTTAATTTTTCACAGCTTGTTAAGCAAAAGTTATGAGAGATAAACTTTTGATACCCTGCAACTTGCTACGGGGTAGTTTTTTTAAATTATTGACGAGAGACTTAAAAACAAGTATAATAACAAAAATACTTTAAAAAACAAATGATTAGCGAAATGCGAAGAATTGGTTTCAAGCAAACGAAAGAAATTAAGGAGGATAAATGTTAAATAGAAAGAAAATAAAATTGTTTTTTATGAATCATTGGGTAAAATTGGTAATTACTGTGTTTTTAATTGCAATTATTTTATACCCTTTCATTATGCTTTCCAGCGTGGATTCTTATCAGCGGCTTTCTATATTGGCTTCTACCTCTGTATGGCCTTTCTTCGGATTAATTCAGACAGGGGTATTTGTTTATTTATTATATCGGTTACATTACGGAGGAGGGTTTGCTAAACTTGAAAAGTCTAAAATTAAAGGTAATGCGGTTAATGTAAAATGGGACGATATCATTGGAATGGAAGAGGCTAAAGAAGAAGCCTGGGAAGTAGTGCAGTTGCTTAGAGATAGAACTAAACAAAAAAAAATTGGGGGGAAAATCTTAAGAGGACTTTTAATGGTTGGGCCTCCGGGATGTGGAAAAACTTATTTAGCTAAAGCTATTGCTACGGAAACTAAGGTTCCTTTTCTTTCTATGTCCGGAAGTGAATTTGTAGAGATTTTTGTGGGAGTAGGGGCAAGTCGGATAAGAAAACTTTTTAAGAAGGCCCGCCTTCTGGCTTATGCTCATGGTGCTTGTATAATTTTTCTTGATGAAATTGATGCCATAGGCCGTAAAAGGGTGTTTAGTGTTTTTGGAGGAACGGAAGAAACCAACAGTACACAAAATCAATTGTTAGCAGAGATGGATGGACTGAAGGATAAGGATTATAATGTTGTTGTAGTTGGGGCAACCAACGCTGCAGAATCAAGTTTAGACGAAGCATTGTTACGGCCGGGAAGATTTGACCGTAAAATATATATTGATAAGCCGAGTTTAGAAGGAAGAGAAGCAATTTTTAAATATTATCTGCAAAAAATAAAATATGATGAGGCTATGGATATTGGACGATTAGCCAGGAAGACTGTTTATAAAAGCCCGGCAGATATTGAAAATATAGTTAAAGAAGCGGCTTTGATTACTGATAGGCAAAATAAAGAAATAGTTTCGTTGAAAGAATTAAGCGAGGCCATCGAACGGATTGATATGGGAATAAAACATAAACGGAAACTGACTAAAGAAGAAAGGGAAATGGTTGCCTACCATGAGAGTGGGCATTTGATTGTAATGTATATTTTGCATCCTACAGATGATGTTTTCAAAGCATCTATTATTTCCAGAAGGGATTCTTTGGGAGCTGTTTATCATCAGCCCCGGGAAGAATGGTTTACTTCTAATCGTGAGCGAATTATAGCTAATATTAAAGTGTCACTTGGCGGTTATGTCGCTGAAAAGTTAAAGTTTAAAGTGACTTCTGATGGGGTAGCATCTGATTTTAGAAATGCTATGTGGCAGGCACATAATATGGTCTGGAAGTGTGGAATGGGTAAAGGAGATCTTTTGGGGGACTTTACTATTATTCCCCAAACACAACTTTCAGATGCAATAAAAGAAAAGTTAAATAATCAAACGAATCAAATTTTTCAGGAATGTGTTAAAGAGGTTGAGAAATTGCTTAAACAGGAGATGCTTCTTTTGGATAGGTTTGCTGCTGAATTATTGGAAAAAGAAGAATTAGAATATGACGAAATAGAATCAATCTTTAATGAGTTTGGTAAAGAACAAGAAGGAAAAAGAAAATAGATTTATGAATGAAAAAAGAAGATTAATTTATTTATTAATTTGTGGTTTTTTAATGCTTTATATTGCCGCCTGTACACCTACTTATCCCCAAGAAAAAGTCTCAGAATCAATAATAAAAATATGTAAGGAAAACTATAGTTTAGATGTGGAAGTAAAAATTACAGGGGAAACGCTGGGTGTTGGTATAGTGTTAGACAATTTAATTGAAGAAAATTTTTATTTTACTAAACAAGCAAAAAATAAAATGGACAGGATTTTTTTAACTGTAACCCGGGTTTGTTTAAGTACGGATGCGCCCTTGAAATTTTTTGTAATTACCTGTAAGGATACTGTTTCGAAGATAGATATTTCCTTTATCAGATATATAGATGATATTAAAAAGTCTTTTTTTGGATATATATCTCAGGAAGATTATTTTAATAGATTGGTTTTAGAATCAGCTCATCAGGATTTTTGGAACAAAGATGATTTTCCTTTCTCGGAAATTAATTTATCCGGTTTTTTAGCTGCACAAATGGTTCAACGGCTTAACAATCAAATTAATCAGCAGAATCTTTCGGTTCCTAAGTTTTATATAAATGCTATTGATAAAAAAGAAAAAAATGATGAATTAATTGTTTTTGAATGTAAATTGGAAACGGAAGAAAATAAGGACTCTTCAGATTATATGTGGGATGATTTTTTAGAATTATTAATGGAAACGGTTGATAATGTTTGTTGTAAATATAAATTTTCCGATTATGAGGGCCTTCGATTATTGGAAGCAGACGGGGAAGAAATTATAAATATAAAAAAGACCGCTTTAGAAAATATGCAAAAAGGAAAAAAGAAGTGGGTTTTTAAATAATATTTTTGTTATGGTTATTCTTGCTGGTATTGAAGGTATTCAGTTTGTAGCCAAGTTTTAAAACTTATCTAAATTCCTACAAAATTATTATAAGAAACTTATGTAAAAGAGTCATAGAATATAAAGGATGAGTAGATATTTTAGATTTTTGTTTTCAAAGTTTATCACTGAAAAAGTGTGTTTTTCAGTAGGCCTGCCGGTGTAATTTCTTAGAAAAACCCATTTTATGATTGACATGTCTACTATATTTGTATAAAATACAGTATGTTGTACTGTAAAAACAACATAAAAGGTGGAAAAAAATGAAATTCTTAAAGACCTTGGGTAAAATAAGTGCCAACTTAATTAGTGCTTTGTATGACCGGAATAAAACTATTTTCAAGATTAATGATGCACAACTAATTACCGGAAAAAATTACAACGAGGTTACGGATTTATTATCTGAATTAGTGCGTAGAAAAATAATTGCTCGTTTGAAAGCCGGAAAATTTTTAATAATACCTCAGGAATTGGGCAATATAGAACAGCAGTATATTGGTAATTGGTACATAGCTGCTCGAGAGGTAGTTAATTCCCCGAATTATTATATTGCTTTTTATAGTGCTATGCATTATTGGGGGATGTTGACACAACCGCTGGTTAAATTGTTCGTAGCTATTTCCCAAAGGCAAACAGTCCCTCTGGAAATGAAAAACAAATTGGTTTTTGTTTTTGTAAATAAAAAATTTGTTTGGGGAATTAATGATCAGTGGGTAACAAAAACTGAGAAAGTGAGAATGTCGGATTTAGAAAAGACCATTGTTGATGCTTTGGGTTTTCCTCGCTATTGTGGGGGTATTTCCGAAATTGCTAAGGGAATTTGGTTGGTAAAGGATAAAATTGATTATACAAAATTAAATAAATATATAAGTAAGTATAATAAGAATATAGTTGCCAAAAGATTGGGGTATATTTTAGATGTTCTTAAAATTAATCAGCCTGATTTAAAGGCGGAATTAAAAAAATATATCAAAAATCGTTATGATTTATTAGATCCTACTTTGGCAGTAAAAAGAATTAGTAAAAATAGTTGGCGATTGATTGATAATGTAGGACAAAAACAAATTCTTAATTTAATCTGGCATTGATAATTATGATTGATTATTATAAAATTAAAAAATTATCTACTAAATTACAAGTTCCGGAAGAAATAATTGAAAAAGATTTCTTTATTGAGCTTGTTTTATTTTATTTAGCAAGGGATAGTTATTTTAGGGAAAAGATTATTTTTCGTGGGGGGACTTCTTTAAAAAAAATTTATTTTCAAAACTATCGTTTTTCGGAAGATTTAGATTTTTTATTACCAGATAGAGAAAACCTTGCAGAAATTGAATATAAATTGAATCAATGTTTATTAAAAATTAATGCGGATTATCCTGTTAAGTTGGATAAACGTTGTGAATACAATAAGGATCGACTACAATTTTTTATTCTTTATGATTTGATTTCAGAGATTCATGCTATCAAGGAATTAAAAGTAGATGTTTTAAAAGATAATTTTGTTCCTGCTTTTCAACCCAAAAAAATATTATTTAACTATCACGAATTTAAACAGGAAGATCTTTATCTTGGGACTTATGATTTGGAATCCATAGTCAGTGATAAAATAGGTAGAATTTTAGATGTGGTAGATGAACCTCGTGACCTTTATGACCTCTGGTGTCTTTTGAAATTAAAATTGGATATTATAAAAATAAAAGATGAATTTAAAAATAGATATAGAGTTGAGATGTATATTCCTAATCTTTTAAGTGAGATTAAGAAAGAAAATTATAAACGAAACTGGCGGATTAGATTGGAAAAACAAATTACAAATCTGCCCGAATATGATATGATAATAAAAGAGTTAGAAATGATGATTAAAACAAAATTAATAGACAGAAAGAGATAATTTTTAAAAGTAAGGGATAAAACAAATAAAATGAGTAGAAAGAAAGTAGTGGTAGCGATGAGCGGGGGAGTAGATTCTTCGGTAGCTGCGGCTTTGCTTAAAAAGAAAGGGTTTGAAGTTGTTGGTATTACTATGCAGATTGACCGGGAATACGAACAGGGTGAACGGGGAGGCGGTGAAGGAGTAGTAGAAAAGGCAAAAGAAGTGGCCGATCAATTAGGGATTAGCCATTATGTAGTAGATTTAGAGGATTTTTTTAGGAAGAAAATAATTAATTATTTTTGTAAGGAATATAAATGTGGGAGAACTCCCAATCCTTGTATAAAGTGCAATCAATATATAAAATTTGGTGTTTTGTTGAAAAAAGCAAAAGAACTCAACGCCGATTATTTTGCCACAGGACATTATGCTCAAATAGAATACGACCAAAAGAGAAAAGAATTTTTGCTTAAAAGAGGAGTGGATTTAACTAAAGACCAATCTTATGTCTTATACGGGCTAAAACAAAGACAACTTAAACATATTTTATTGCCCTTGGGTGGTTTTTCCAAAAAAAAGATAAAACAAAAGGCACAGGAATTAAAACTGTCTATAGACACAAAATCAGAATCACAGGAAATATGTTTTATTCCGGATAATAATTATCGAAATTTTCTTAAAAAGCAGAGACTGAAGAAAGTAAATCCCGGAAATATTTTAAATAAACAGGGTAAAGTTATCGGCAAACACCAGGGAGTTATGTTTTATACTATTGGTCAGCGTAAGGGGATAGGTATTGCTGATAAGTACCCGTTGTATGTAATTAAAATTGATAAAGAAGGTAATACCGTTATTGTAGGCAAACGGAAAGATGTTTATCAGGATGAATTAATTGCCGATAATATCAATTGGATAAGTAAAAATAAATTAAAATCCCCTTTTAAAGCTCAGGTAAAAATACGCTATCGTCACACTCCTTCCCCGGCAATGATTATGCCTTTAGATAAAGGCAATTTGAAAATAAAATTTGACCGACCTCAATGGGCTATAACCCCCGGCCAAGCAGTAGTTTTTTACCAGGGAGAGGTAGTTATCGGAGGGGGGAGAATAGTAACTACCGGTATTGTTTGAATCAAAACAATCGTTGTCCAATGATTGTTTACAGGTTGTGTCATAATTTTACTTTAGGTAGCCGCAGGCTTTAGCCTGCGTAATTTCTCCGTATAAAATGTGTTACCATCGCGAGTGAAACGAAGCAATCTAATTCTCCGTTTTGATAACAGAATAAGCTCAACTTATTAATTATGATAGATTTTTGCTGTTTTTATTGAAAAATAATAAAAAATATGGTAACCTTAACATCATAGTAAAAAATGTAATGAAATATGGAGGTCGTTCATTATTAAATGTTAAAGGAAATAAAATGAAACATGATTTCAAAATGTAAGCTTTGCCAGCGAGCTTGTGATGTTCAAAATAGTCATATAATTCCAAAGTTTGTGGGAAAATGGTTAAAGGAAACTTCTGCCACTGGATATTTTATGACGTTTGATGTTGATGGACAAGCAAAAAGGTCTCAAGATATTGAAAAGAAACCACTTCTTTGTAAGAAATGTGAAAGCATTCTTAATGATTTTGAGACATATTTTGCTAATAATATATTCTATCCGTTTAAAAAAGGGATGCTTAAATCTATACCAATAAATGAGAAAATAAGCAAATTTGCTGTTTCAGTAAGTTTGAGAGTATTATGGGTACTACGTGAAAATCAGGATTCTTTGGCTTTTAAATGGGAAAAAGAACTTCTTCAATTAGAAAAAGAATGGCGTGAATATATTATTGATTTTCCGGGTTTTGTGAAAGGGAATAACAGCCATCACATTATGCTTTCCAGCAAGGAATCGTTGGCTACAGGGTTGTCAGAAAATCCCAATTTAATATTGAATCTGATGCGGGTGTCGACATTTTATATTTATGAAAAATTTAAAAAGGCATATTTGTTTTCAAATATGGCAGGAGTACAAATAATTTCGATGATAAATTTACCTGCATTGCCTTTATCTCAAGGTACACAAGTATATCCGGAACAAACATTTGGAAAGGTAAGACCTGAAGGTATTGGTTGGGGAGGATATTATCAAAATTTGATAAATTTTAATCGTGATTGCAATGTAATGCGAAGCAAGGTAAAAAAAGAATATAACACAATGATTGTGAACACAATGATAAAAAATATTGATAAGACCCGTAATTCGGAAGACATCAAGCTAATTGCTGAACAAGAGTTGTTTCTAAAAAATGGAAGGTTAAAGAAATAAGCAGGATGATAAAGAGCATGGAGTTGACTTGGTTGACATAAAAAGGAAATCCATTTTAAATAAAAAAAGGAAAATAAACACTATGAATCAATTATTATCAATAGATGAAGCGAGTAAATGGGCAACAAATATTCTAAAAAGAAATATAACTCCATCGAATATTTCTTATTTAATACAATACGGGCGAATAAGAAAATATGGAGATAATGGAAGAACATTGGTTGATTTATCTGAGTTAAATAAGTATTTTAAGTCACAATTAGAGGTCAAAGAAACAATGTGGAGAAAACGTTTGGGAAAAGACTTAAATTGGGTTCTTTCTTTTGATGAGTATAAAGAATTTGAGAGAACGAAGCATGTTCATAGAATTCATCCCTACAAGGGGAAGTTTATCCCACAGCTGGTAGAATATTTTTTGGATACCCATACCGATAAATTTAAAAGAGAGGTATTTTTTAAACCGGGTGATATAGTTTTAGATCCGTTTTGTGGTAGTGGTACGACTTTGGTTCAAGCTAATGAGTTAGGGGTTCATGCTGTTGGGATAGACATTTCTGTATTCAATTCATTAATAAGCAATGCAAAGATTAATAGATATGATATTTCAGATATTAATGATACAGCAAAGAGAATTACTCTCAAGCTTAAAGAATTTCAGAAAAATAAACAAAATCTGGAATTTGAAAATAGCTTATTATATGAATTGAGTATTTACAATAACAAATATTTTCCCTCTCCAAAATTTGAAAAAAAAGTGAAAAAACAAAATATTAGTGAGAAAGAATATTCAGGAAAAAAGGAAAAAGAGTTCCTTGATATTTATAATAATTTGATTAAACGATATAAGATTCAGTTAAGGCAAAAAAACAACGCAATATTTCTTGATAAGTGGTTTTTACAACCAGTTAGAAATGAAATAGATTTTGTATTTAGGCTGATAAAACAAATTAAAAATGTACCTACTAAAAAAATGCTTGCAATTGTTTTAAGTCGAACGATTCGTTCTTGTAGAGCAACAACCCATTCTGATTTAGGAACCCTTAAAGAACCGGTAACAACAACATATTATTGTAGAAAACATGGTAAGATTTGTAAACCTGTTTTTTCTATTTTTGGTTGGTGGGAAAGGTATACAAGAGATACAGTTAAAAGACTTACCCAATTTGAAAAAATAAGAACAAACACATTTCAAAAATGTTTAACCGGAGATAGTAAAGTTATTGATGTTTTTTCAGAATTGGAAGCTAAATTTCCAAAATTTGGCAAATTAGCCCGAAGACAACAGATTAAAGGAATATTTTCCAGTCCTCCGTATGTTGGTTTAATTGATTATCATCAACAACATGCATATGCATATGATTTATTTGGTTTTAAGCGAAAGGATAAATTAGAAATAGGTTCGTTATTCAATGGCCAGGGGCGGGAAGCAAGAGAATCATATAAGAAAGGGATTGTTGAAGTCCTTTTAAATTCTAAGAAATTTTTACAGAATAATTATAATGTTTTTTTAGTTGCTAATGATAAATATGGACTTTATCCTCAAATTGCAGAATTAGCAAGGATGAAAATAGTTAATCAATATAAAAGGCCCGTATTAAATAGAGTTGAAAAAGACAGGTCGGCTTATGCTGAAATTATATTTCACTTAAAGGAAAAATAAATATGGGATTAAATAAAAACCAAAAAAAAAGAATAAGGGAGCTTTTATCAAATAAAATTGAAGCAAAACTAAAATTATATGGTCGGGAAACTACTTCAATGCCTTTTTTGGCTAGATTGATTCAAGATAATGAAAAAATAGCAGCTTATTCTTTTATTCATTCAATGGCAACGACATTAGGAATGTCAATATATGAAGATGTTTCTGTTATTATTGCATCGGATAGTTCTGATGAATGTTTTAGAAATTACGGAGTTGGTGGAGCAATTTCGAAAGAACAGAAAGCTGTAATAAATAATATTGTTGTCAAGCTGCGGAATGGAGAAAGAAAGGCTAACATTGAAAAGGAAAAGCAGGAAATTTTATCTGCATCTGCAGAAAACGGAGAATTTCAAAAGACAGGAAATATTGCCGATTTCTATATGAAACGTGATGGGCAGGAATATTATTTCGAAATTAAAACCGTTAAACCAAACATTGATGTTTTTGAGAAAAGCAAAACAAAACTATTAGAATGGATAGCCAGAAGAAGAAAGTCTATTAATGTTTTTCTTGCATTCCCCTATAATCCGTACCATCCACAACCCTATTCAAGGTTTACAGAAGTTGGTATGATGGATGCGCCAAAAGATTTTTTGGTAGGAGACCAATACTGGAATTTTATTGGCGGTAAGAATACTTTTCCTGAATTGCTTAAAACATTTGATGAAGTTGGGAAAAAATTTAAAGAACAGTTAAAACAAAAATTTAAAGCAATTGCCAAGAAAAAAATTGGATTCATACTAAAATGCATATGATGAGAAGTCGAGGCCGACTTCGTTGACATAAAAAAATTAAATTTAAGTTTTTCCATAACAATCAACTATTCTGCAGCAAACTACAGGTAATTAGACCCGAGATCCAGACTCATTGAGTTAAAATAAATCGCCGGTACTTTTATTTAATTAGGAGGTAAAAATAAAATGGGTAATAGAGAGCAAAGTTGTTTTAATCGTAGAAAGATAGGTTTCATATTAATGAGTATTATAGCGGTATTGATGAGTATTTCGACTTTTTGTATGACTAGGGCTTATAATAAAGAACATGCAAAAAACATTAGATTTATTCGCCAGAGTGAACGCAAAGAATCTTCTGTTATCGATAAAACCGAGACAATTAAAAAACATAATTATAAGCCGGAAAAAGGGTATGTTGCTGATAAAGAAATCGCGGTTAACATTGCAAAGGCTGTGTGGATATCAATTTATGGGAAAGAGCAGATTGAAAGGGAAAAGCCATATAAAGCTTTTTTAAAAGAAGGAGTTTGGTATATTGAAGGGTCATTACCTGAAGGGTGGTTGGGAGGAGTAGCAGAAGCTGAAATAGCTAAAGATGACGGGCATATTATTAGAATTAGCCATGGAGAATAAATGAAAAAAATATTAATTATCTTAGTATTGCTTGGTTCTTTTGCAATTCCGGTATTTGCCGGAGGATCGGTTAGTTTAGAGAAAGAGTTAAAACCTCTTCTCGATCAAAAACCTGCTTTAGGAGAAATAATAATAAAGACTTTTGATATTGCTGAAAGTGGTTGGGCTCCCCATAGAATAGGATCAAATGTAAATATGAAATATGGGGAAAACGTTTAGGCCCGTATTTTTTTTATGCTAAGCCAAAAGGATTTAAAGGTGAATACATCTTTGAGTTGGTATTTCATACAGAGCGTATATTTCTAGATAGCGAAGGTAAATCAACAAATATAAGAAATGCATATACAATAAAAGAGAAACTTACATCCATCGAAATAAAAATTAAAGAGAAAAGCTGCTTTCCCGGAGATGGGCAAATAAATAAGGCAACTACAACTGTTAATAACTTACACTAATTTTTATCTGAGAAGGCGATGGGCCAATAACGACAGAGGGTATTGTAAAATATCATAATAAATTCGGAAGGAATGTATTTTCCCGATTTGGAGATTCATAGGATGAAGAAAAATTTTACTTGTAGTAATTTTTTTGTCAGTACTGTTGTGGGAATAGTAGTGGGTTTATTGTCTTGTCCTGTATTGGCAAAACAGAGTTCCCGGACAAAGGGTTTTACATTTGCACAGATATGTGATACACAATTAGGACATGGTGGTTATCAGCACGACATTAAATCATTCAGGCAGGCTGTGAAACAGATTAATATTCTTAGTCCGGATTTTGTAGTTATTTGTGGTGACTTAGTCGATGAAAGGGACAAGCAAATGTTTGAGGATTTTAACAGAATTAAAAAGGAATTACTTGTGCCTTGCTATTGTGCTGTTGGAAATAATGATATTGACAATATGCCGACACAGGAGACATTACAACTATATCGTAAATTCATAGGGGAGGATTACTATTCATTTAAACATAAAGGATACACTTTCGTTATCGTTAATACACAATTATGGAAATCGCCGCTTAAAGGCGAGTCAAAAAAACACGATTTTTGGTTCAAAAAAGCGTTGCGGGTCGCAAGTAAGAAAAGAAGTCCGATTTTTTTGGTAGGACACTATCCTCTATACTTGAAAAGTCCTGACGAAAAGGAGAGTAAGAGAAATTTACCGTTGAAAAAAAGAAGGAAATTATTATCCCTGATGAAAAAAAGAGGCGTTGTTGCCTATCTTACAGGACACATACATAAGCTAATTGTTAATGATTACGAAGGAATTCAACTGGTAACTGGTGAGACGACCAGTAAGAACAGGGATGAGAGGCCTTTAGGGTTTAGACTTTGGTATGTTTCTCCGACATTGATAAATCACCGGTTTGTTCCTTTAGAGTATAAAAATCTTAAATAGTGTCTGCCGAAAAACCAAGCAGTTCCTAAGTAAGGTTCTGTATCGGAGGTAGATAAATTTCATCGTTGGATTGTACCATTAAATTGAAAAAACGATAAGAAAAGGGGTCAGAGAGAAAATTACTCTGACCCCTTTTTCAAACTGGCGGGGACGACGAGATTCGAACTCGCGATCTCTGCCTTGACAGGGCAGCGTGATAAACCAGGCTACACCACATCCCCTTTTTTTAAAAGATACATTCTTATTCAATTATAAAAGAAATATTGCTTATCCATCTTTATTGGTGGGCGGGAGAGGACTCGAACCTCCGACCTCTGCCGTGTAAAGGCAGCGCTATCCCTCTAAGCTACCCGCCCGAATTTATATTATATAATTTTTATTAGATGTATAATATCTTTCTTTTTGGTAGCGGCGGAGGGATTTGAACCCCCGACATAGCGGGTATGAGCCGCCTGCTCTGCCAGACTGAGCTACACCGCCATAATTTTCTATTTTTTTAAATAAAAAATTTTTCTAAAAAGTTTATCTATTTTCCCGCCAATTTTTCTGCCCATTTTTATAGAAAGAGTTTTGGCTGTACTGTCTTTAAATTTTCCTTTAAATGCCTTTAAAAGTATTTGACTGATTGCCGTGGAGAAACCAAATTGTGGATCCCGAATATCCCCGCTTATGGGCAAGTTAAAAGAAATTTTATCGGTTTTAAAAAAATCAGTTACAATTTTTACCGGTAAACCGAAAATTTTCTGCGTTTTTGTCATTCCATTCCCGAATCTAATGTACAAATTTTCCAGGGTAACTAAATTGCTGGAAACTAGCCAGTCATTTTGACACTGGATAATGGAATGAATCTGCAAAACACCATTTTCTATGTTAAAGTTACTATTAGGCTCAAAAAACGAATTAAAATAAGGTAAAAAAATATTTTTCGCTTGAAGTTCACCGGTTAAAGTTACTTTTTGATTAACCGCGAGAAATTCGCCTTTACAGGAAATATTTCCTTTCGGAGACGAAGGAATTTCTCCTTTTAAACCAAATTTTACTCCTGAATTTTTTACATTTATATTTTCAACTAAACAGCTTAAATTGTCAATTAATAAAAATTGATTATCATCCGGATAACTGGTGAAAACAAGTTTTCCTTTTTTTAAGACAATTTTTTCTATAGTCAAAGGAATTGATAACGAAGAAGAAATGTTTTTTGTTTCTTCGACATTTTTTGTTCCTATTGTTCCTGTTAAACAAGAAAAAACTTCATTAAATCTCGGATGGTCAATGTTTATTACCGGTTGATGAAAAAATATTTCCTGGAAAAGCAAATTTCCCTTCAAAAGAGAGAAAATCCCAATATTTATTCGTAATTTTTTAATAAAGATTATTCTTTTTGCGGAAGAATCTGCCGAATCACTAATGGCTAATTCATTAAACGTTACTTTTCCTTTTAAAAAACAAACATTCACACTTTTCAAATCAATCTTTGTATCGGTTAATTCCGGAATATTTTTTACTGTCAAATTATAAACAAATTTTCCGGTAATAACTTTTAGAAAACCCGCAATTACAATCAGTCCAATGAAAACAACTAAAACGCATTTTACCCAAAATTTCAAGAGTTTTTCCTTTGGTTAATTCAATGAGACTTAGAGGTTTTTCAGCTACGCTGATAAAAACTCTGTAGTCGAATTGACCCTGAGTACTTCAGCTGAGTTTATGCTCAGTAAAGCGAAGTGCTCAGCATAAACTCTCTTACAGGAAGTCGAAGGGTCTTCGGTTTAATTTCCCACAGTCTACTGCGGAGTAGTTCATTTGAAATAATTCAACTTATTATCCGACAGTTGCTACAATAAAACGAAAAAGTAACTAAAAACTATTTCGAGTGTTTATAATATAAAATCTGCTTTAAAAAGTCAATACATTTTTGTTAAGAGCTATTTGCGTTGTAGCACTTTTTGGTTTTTGAATTGATAAAAAACTTCCTCATTAAAAAATCGTGTTCAATTTTTCAATTTTTTTTCTTCCCGACACCTATTTTAATACCTTTTTCACCAATTAATTTACCAATTC
>JAUVLC010000109.1 GCA_030595925.1 Clostridia bacterium
AATTGGTAAATTAATTGGTGAAAAAGGTATTAAAATAGGTGTCGGGAAGAAAAAAAATTGAAAAATTGAACACGATTTTTTAATGAGGAAGTTTTTTATCAATTCAAAAACCAAAAAGTGCTACAACGCAAATAGCTCAAGTTAAATAACTATTGACATAACTTTGTTTAAAGACTTAATTAATCTAATAGCCAAAAAATTAGTAGTTGGGGTAGTAGAATTAAAAGGAAATAGTAGGGTAAAAAAAATATTATTTTAAGGAGGATGAAATGACTGATTTTAAAGGCCGTATTATTCGTGCTGCTAAACTGGATGTTAATCTGTACGAAGAAGTTGAAGCTGACAAAAGTGCATTAGGTCAAGCTATGGGGGTTGTTGTTCTCTCCAGTCTGGCAGCTGGCGTAGGAAGTATTGCAATGGGAGGACTTGGGGGGATTCTGATGGGAACAATCGCAGCTCTTGTTGGATGGTATGTTTGGGCATATCTCACTTATTTTATTGGCACCAGATTACTTCCGGAGCCACAGACCAGAGCAAATCACAGTGAGTTATTGCGAACTATTGGCTTTTCTAGTTCCCCTGGTTTGATTCGAATATTGGGCATTATCCCGGTGTTGGCAAAAATCGTTTATCTAATCGCCGCAATTTGGATGCTGGTGGCAATGGTGATTGCAGTCAGACAAGCCCTTGATTATAAAAGCACATTACGCGCTGTAGGGGTTTGTGTGATTGGTTGGATTGTTCAAATGTTAATCTTTGTCTTATTGTTTTCTGTTTTGGGTAGTTTTGCAAGATAGTCTAATGCTTTTTAAAAAGCTATGGAATTACCCATCAAAAAAGGAAAAAAAGGGGGTGAAAAAATAGCTAAAGCCAGAGCTTTGATATCATACATCAGGCAAAGGTATTTTTTGGGGAGTAGGATTCTCTAATAGGCTTAGAATTAAACAAGAACAGTGCCAGTATAAGCATAGCATATAATCGAGGGAAGGAAATAATAGAGAAGGATGCAGGGGCAAAAAGTATTCTTAATGACATTTTAACTACTTAATAACGTCTCTCTATATTTCATAAGGAATGATAGCGCAAGGTTTTACAAAATAGAGTAAAAAAGGCAATTGAAATGTTTCTGGAAAAATATAAAATAGCAGCCAGTTTATTATATATAGTAATTTTTTCCACTATAGGTGTAAATCTTGTTTACTCAAGGATTTTTAATATTTCCATTGTAAATAGTCAGAATATAGAGCCCTATAGTATTGCTTTAGAAGGAGTTTTTGCAGTACTACACGAAAAGGGGTATGAGGAAAAAACTAATTTAAATATAGGTTATTATGATTTAGAAAGAAGCCTGGAAGAAAATTTTGATGTGGTTGGTGAACTTAAAAATAAAAAACCAGATTTAATAATAACTCTTGGAACAGATGCCACGAGAAAAATCAAAAAAGAAATTAATTTTATTCCCGTGGTATTTTCTATGGTATTAAATCCCGTAGAAAGTGGATTGGTAAAAAGTATTCAATGTTCAGGGAATAATCTTACCGGAGCTTCACTGGATGTTTCCCCCAAAATGCAGTTTGAAGTATTAAAAGAAATTCTTCCGCAGGTAAAGAAAATAGGGGTGATTTATGATCCCCATAAGACAGGAGATATGATTGAAAGATCTATTCAACCAGCCAGAGAACTGAATTTAAATTTAATTAAAATTGCCGTTACTTCCCCAAAAGAGGTGCCTAATGCGATTGGAAATCTAATAGAGGAAATGGATGTATTATGGATAATTGCAGATAGTACTGTTGTTAGCAAATATTCTCTGGAATATATGTTAATGGCTGCTTTAAAAGCTAAAATACCAGTGATGGGATATACTTCTCATATGGTAAGGCTGGGAGCAATATTTTGTCTGAATTGTGATTATGAAGATATAGGTCGACAGGCAGGGGAGTTATCTTGTGAGATATTGAAAGGGGTTGAACCTAATAGTTTGCCCGTTACTTTACCCAGGAAGACACACTTAATACTAAATCTTAAAGTTGCCGAGAGATTGGGAGAGGAGATTCCTCTTTCTCTTTTAGAGAAATCTTATAAGATTTTTGAATAAAAAAGGAAAAGAAAGGAGGAAAAAATTTTTTAAAGGCCATTAAAATAAAAAAAAGGAGAAATTTTAAAAATGAAAAAAAATATTATTGAATTTAGTTTAGTATGGATTTTGATTATTGTTTTTACATTACCATTGTTTGCCCAGACAGATGATATTCCTCCGGAGTTTTTACTATTTGGAGAGGAAAAAATAATAGTAACCGCTGCAAGGCATGAACAAAAGATAGGAAAAGCTCCTGCAGCTATTAATGTTATTACAACTGAGGATATTAAAAATTCAGGATTATTAACGGTGGGTGATATTTTAAGGTCTCTACCGGGGATAGATGTTAGAAATGCCGGTACAAAATTATATTTAGCCCCTCGAGGATTAGCTGGTACAGTTACAAATAGGGTTATTTGTTTGGTTGATGGCCGTCCAATTAATACTCCCCTTTATGGAAGTTTTTTTCCTGATTTAACCTTGCCCCTGGTTAATATAAAGAGGATTGAGGTAATTAGAGGTCCTGGTTCAGCAATTTATGGAGCCAATGCTTTTGCAGGAGTAATTAATATAATTACTAAATCACCGGAAGATGTTGATGGTTTTGAAATTTCTGTATCAGGGGGAGAGTTTTCTACTCAACTTCATAAGGTAAGTTTAGGAGGAAAAAGCGAAAAAATCGCTGGTTTGTTTACCGGCCGTTGGTATAAAACCGATGGGTCAAAACTGATTGCGGATAACACCGATTTTGAAAATTACAATGTTTATGGAAAGATGAAAGTTTCTGATTTTACCTTATCTTTTGGTCATCATGAAACAGACCGCGGTTTGCCGGGTAACGAAATAAGGCCTACTCCTGCGAACACTGAAGAGGTAAAAGAAAGTTTTGTAGATGGCATAGGTAATATAGAACTAAATTCTGAGATGGATTTAATGGTTAGAGGGTACATAAATGATCGCGAAAATGTACTGGATATGAATGGTTTGAAGACCGTTAATGAAACCGTTCTGGGAGGAGAAATACAGCATAACTGGCAGATAAATCCCAGTAATCTGTTTATTTGTGGTGTAGATTTGCGTAATGATGTGGCCGATTCAGAAGAAGCGTTAGGCGGAAAGCATGAGACTACAAATACGGCGATTTATTTACAAAATGAATGTCGACTCATTGATAAACTAATTGTTATTCTGGGAGGAAGGTATGATGCTCATTTTGTTTATGGAGATCTGATTAATCCAAGGGTTGGTGCGGTTTATAATTTAGGCAGGAGTGTTCTTAAAACCTCTTATGGCGAAGCATTCAGAGCACCTACTTTTGTTGAGTTGTATGCTGATACGTGGCACGGACCAATAATGCATATGGTTGGGAACAAAGAACTTAAACCTGAAAAGATAAAGACTTATGAAATAGGATTAGGTCATAAGTTTACTCGCAGTCTGGAGGGTGAAATAAATGCTTTTTATAACAAAACAAGCGATTTAATCGCTATGAGAACGAACGTGGTGATTCTTCCTGGCCCGCCTATACCCGTTACGGAATTTGGTTATGAGAACAAAGACAAAATAGAAACAAAAGGGTTTGAAGTAGAGATAAAAAATGAACTTTTTTCTAACAATCTCAAGGGATTTATTAATTATTCGTATCAAGAAGCCAAAGATGAAGAAACCGGGGAAGATTTGGATTATGCGCCTAATCATAAATTTAATTTAGGATTAAATCTCAAAGTGACTAATGCTTGTATGGTTAATACCATTTTTCATTATGTGGGTGAAAGAAATTATTCTGCAGGAGAATTGGATGCTTACACAGTTACAGATAGTAAATTAAGTGCAAAAGTATTAGAAGATTTGGAACTATCCATATCTATCTATAACATTTTTGACGAACGATATGAAGAAACAAAATATTATCCAATGCCAGGCAGAAGCTGGCTAGCCGAAGTAGGTTATAAGTTTTAAGAAAAAAGAGGGGGGTTTTGGAGAAGGGAAGGATGATGTTGTTAAATAGTTAAATAACTATTGACATAACTTTGCTTAAAGACTTAATCAATCTGATAGCCAAAAAATTAGTAGTTGAAGTAGTAGATTAAAAGGAAATAGAAGGGGTGAAAAAATAGCTAAAGCCAGAGCTTTGATATTATACATCGGGCAAAGGTATTTGGGGGAGCAGGGCATTGTAATAGGCTTAGAATTAAACAAGAACAGTGACAGTACAAGTATAGCATATAATTGAGGGAAGAAAATAATAGAGAAGGATGCAGGGACAAAAAGTATTCTTAATGACATTTTAACTATTTAATAATGTTATATAATAAAAAATGTCCCTCAAAACCTATAAGAAATAGTTTAAAATCCATTTTAATAACACTTTATCAATTTGTGCATCCACTCTATAACTACTAAATATTATATGTTTTGTCGTCGGTCAAGAGAAAAAAATAAAGAAGTTGACAGTAACTCTTTTTTTTTATAGTATGTAATATAGTTTTATGAAAATACATTAACCAGATAATTATAATGTTAGATGTAAAATAATTAAAAAATGGAGGGGGGTCAAAATGACTAAAGAAGAAATGATAAAATTTATGAATGAAAATCTTACTTGTTACTTTGCCACTGTAGAAAATAATCAGCCCCACGTTCGCGGGATGATGACTTATAAGGCAGATGAAAATGGTATAATTTTTCATACAGGAAGCACTAAAGATTTATATAGTCAAATTAAAAATACCCCTGCAGTAGAAGTATGTTTTTTTAATCCACAAAGTAATATACAGCTCCGAGTAAAAGGCAAAGCTGTTATTAAAGAAGAAATAGAATTAAAGAAGGAAATAGTGGAAAACAGGTCTTTTTTAAAGCCATGGGTAGAAAAAATGGGATATGATATGTTAATTGTTTTTCAAATAGTCAATTGTGTTGCGCATACATGGACATTTGAAACTAATTTTTCACCTAAAGAATATGTCAAAATTAGCATCTAATAATTCGCTGCAGCGGATTTTACTACGCGTCTATGCCGCTTTGTAAAACCGATGAAAGCAAATAATAAGTTTAGTTAGAAAAGGAGGAATTAATCATGATAAAGACCATAAAAGAATACTCTGTGTTTCATTACACAAACGGTACAACCCGTATCAATGTGTATTTTTCTGACGACACCTGGGATTATTACACCGACCTTGATTCAACACGAGCGATACTACTTTTAGATATACTGCGAAATGAGAAACCTGTAAAATGGACAGAAGGTGCCAAGACTTTGTGGGCTGGACGTGAGCCTGTTGGCGAAGGTGAGAAGAAAAGTATTTTTGGCTAATAAAAAATATTTTTAGGGAGGGAACTGTGAGTCGAGTCGAAATAAAGAAGTATTCTATTTTCACATACGCGAACAACACCGCCCGCATCAACTTATATTTAAAGGATGGAAATGAAGCGCATTTAACAGATCTAGACCAGATGCGAGCTCGTTTGCTTATCAATATTCTACGCAATGAAAAACCTGTCTATTGGAATCCGCAATCCGCAACCTTGTGGGCTGGACGTGAGCCCGTTGGCGAAGAAGAATCGTATGGATTGACGCCGATTGCTATTAAATACATTTCCTTGGGAGGTGAAGATTCTTTTTTAGGAAAACCAACTACAAAAGAGGAAATGTGTGCCGATGGGATGGGTGCATATCGGCACTACGAACACGGATCTATTTTTTGGCATCCTGCTGCGGGTGCCCATGAAATTCATGGTGCAATTAGAGCAAAATATCGCGACTGGAATTGGGAAAGGAGTGCACTTGGCTATCCTGTAACAGATGAATTAGATACACCGGATAGTGGGAGATATAACCGATTTCGGAAAGGGCTTATCGTTTGGACGCAAGAATCAGGAGCACAAGGCATTTGTGAAGATGGCATTAATTTAGACGAACGCGTAGACTTTGAGCGATGGACAAATACGACATATGGAAATCTTAAGGACTTTTATGAAAAAGTACGAAAGTGGACTTATATTGATTTAAAATACAATATAAATACGCAAACCGGAGAAAAGCGATATACAGGATGGCAGGTTGCTAATTTTCGGAGTGGTAATTACATGCTAAATGGGTATGAACTCTCCAGCGGTGAGCGTTTAGTTATCACAGTCGCACAGGTCTTACTAATGCAATGGCATTTAAGAGACCTGAAAAACCATGGTGGCGAGCGACGTGAACAGATAAGTCGATATTTTCATAGTAGGCGGTGTTTTAAACAAAGGCAGGTCTTAAAGTGGCGCGGCTGGCGTTATGGATACAGGTGGGTTTGGAAATACAACAGATGGTGTAGCGAATTTGTTTCTTACGTCTATGCCAGAGCTGATATGTCTACTTCCCTGGGCAAAAAACAATGTTTCTTTTGCCACAATATAGGAAGTTATAAGAAAATTGGTACGTGTATATCTAATGTGGGATATTTTGTTAAATACTTTAAGAATAGGAACAGATACAAAAGCATAAATCACTATCGAGACAATAAGATACCCCTTTCCCTGGGCGACTATCTATGTCGGTATGACGGCAGACGCCCATGCCATCCAAAAGGTGTCCAGGGTCATTCCATGCTGGTACTGGGGTTTGAAGAAAATCAAACAAACTTTCTAAAAAGTAAAATTTTTTACATCAACGGCAATTCCGGTAGCGGAGCACCAGAGGAAAACAACCGATATGTTAAATATTATGATAAATCCTTAGATGATAGAGATCTTACAGGTGTAGGTGAAAAAACCGTATCTTTTTAGAAAAATAGAACAATTCAGATGTTTCAGATCTTGACTTTTGACATAAGTAAAAAATAAATTTACGTGTTAAGACCTCAGTGAAGTCCTATTTTAGCTTAAAATCCATTTTAATAACTCCTTTATCAATTTATGCATCTACTGTATAATTATTAAATATCATATGTTTTGTCGTCGAACAAGAGAAAAAAAATAAAAAAAATTGACAGAAACTCTTTTGTCTTTTATAATATGTAGTGTAGTTTTGTGAAAATAGAGTAATCAAATAATGTATAATGTTAGGTGTAATTGATTTAAATAAATGATTAATAAACAAAAGAGGAGAGATGAGATACAAGTGAAAACAAAATTTTGGAGCGTTTGCTGTTTAGTATTTTTAGCAACTATATTACAATCATGTAATTTAATTTCTAAACAGATATCAGGACGAAAAGCCTCGCGGTTTGCCGTGCAACGACTTAAAGAAAAGGGTGTTAAACACATAAAAATTTGCAAGGTTCGTTGGATAGCGGCCCCACTCGGAGGGTTCCTTATAAATGCAAAGGGAAGTTTGGTTATGGAAAATAAACATTTTTCGGTATTTCGTATAGGTGTTAGAGATGGTACAGACGAAAGAGAGGGGGAGAACAAAGCTGGAGAAGAATTTGTATTCATAGCTATGGGTAAAGATGATAGTGGTAAGACTATTTGGCATCCCGAACCAGGGCCGGATTACAAGGTAGCTGAAGGTGAAGTTTATCCAGAAGGGCTTCTTGCCTATGAGTTTCTTGGTAATATTGCAGGTTATCCTGACGACACCAGGGCAAATTTCGAAAGTCTGCTTTCTATCGAGTAACACATGGAATACACTTTACATAAGGACATATAATTGTTTAAAATTTTAAAAAGAACGAGAAGTGTGTTTTACCGAGTGAATATTTGAAAGAATCCGGTGAGAAGATAGGAAAATTATTAGGGATTGAATCAGGGGCGATCCTCCTTAAGGATTGGCGGACCCGCCTTAAAGATTGGCGGACAGGCAGGTAAGTATAACAAAAGAAAAAGGTAGGATTTTGTGTAGGGAGAAAGGGCTTGAAAAACAGATACTTCAATAACTGTAAAACTTTAAGCAATGTTCCCCAAGTTTTCCCAAATAATAATTAGTTCCTAAAGTACGCAACGTCCCCTAAAATTTTTATAAAATGTATTTAGCGAGTAAATATTTGAGAAAATCCGGTGAGAAGTTAGGGAAATTATTAGGGATTGGATTAGGAGCGATAAGTATAACAAAAGA
>JAUVLC010000058.1 GCA_030595925.1 Clostridia bacterium
TCGTCTTTGTCTTTTATCTATGTACTATCGACTGTGGACTATGGACTGCCTTTCATCTCTCGTCTTTCGTCCTTCGTCTTTGTCTGTTATCTATGGACTATCGACTGTGGACTATGGACTGCCTTTCATCTCTCGTCTTTCGTCCTTCGTCTTTGTCTGTTATCTATGGACTATCGACTGTGGACTATGGACTGTCTTTTATCTTTCTCTGTTTTGCTGCATTATGAATCTGATTAATAAATTGTTCAAGTTGTCTTAAATCCGACAAACTAAGATTCCCTACAATTGTCTCTACTCTTTGAAAATATTTTTCCTCAAGATGCTCAACTAAGACCTTTCCTTTTTTCATAATTCGCAACAAATTAATCCGCCGGTCATATTGATGAGGAACCCTTTTAATATAGCCGCATTTTTCCAATCGATCTACAATGCCGGTTATATCCGAACGGGAAACTACCAGTCGTGAGCTTAACTCGTATTGACTTAATTCAATTTTAGTGTTTTTCAAAATAACCAATACATTATACTGTGCCGTAGTAAGATTATACGGCTTAAAAAACCGGTCGGCAATTTTTGTCAATGAATTAGCCGTTTGAACAAGGTTTAATATTACCTGATTAGCAAAGCTTCTTTTTTTAGTATCCATATTCTCCTCCTTTTTAAAAACTGATTATATAATAAATTAATCATCCTTTACCAGAATAAATTTCTTCAGCTATTTTTCTTATCGCAGATAAATCAAATTTTCCGCTGCCTAATAAAGGAATATTTTCGATACGATGAAAATCACTATTCCGGGGTATCCACAATTTGGGAATATTAGATTCATTCATCTTTTTGCATATATCCTGCGAATCTAAATCAACAACACACAGCACTACCAACTTTTCCCCTTTTTTTTCATCAAATACCGAAGTCACCACACATACCTGGTCACCGGCATTAAGAACATTATGAATCATTTCCTCCACCCCAATATGCGGAACCATTTCTCCGCCGATTTTACTAAACCGGCTCTGCCGTGCAATAAGCTGAATAAATCCATCTTCATCAATATTACCAATATCTCCTGTAATATACCAATCTCCATACATAACCGATTTGGTCAATTCAGGTTGATGTAAATAACCGGCCATTACATTCCCTCCTTTTACCAGTAAAAGGCCTGCCCTGCCCGGCTCAAGGTCTGCAAAAGTCCGGGGATTCACCACTTTCACTACTTCCCCCGGTAAAGGATGCCCTACTTTACTTGGTTTATAACACACCTGATGAATTATTTTATCTTCATTTTTAAATAAATAATCCGGTACACTAACCGAAACAATGGGTGATAATTCCGTTGCCCCATATCCTTCCATCGGCACAATATTAAATTTTTCATAGAAACTCTGAGCAATTTTTGCTTTTAATTTTTCTGCACCAACAACCAAATATTTTAAACTTTTAAACTGTTCCCTTTTAATTTTTCTAATGTATGATAAAAGAAATGTGGGGGTGCTGAGCAGTAAGGTCGGCTTATATCTATCAGCTAATTTACCAATTACTTCGGCTTCCAGAGGATTATAATGATAAACAACCCCCTGCACCCGAAAGCAGGGGAAACCACAGTGTCGCGGTAAAACCAAATGAATGAAAAAAAGGTAATATACCCAAAACCTTATCATTTTTTTCAATATTAAATATTTGGTAAAACCCTTCAACGTTAATAGTGATATTGGCATGAGTCAACATAATCCCTTTGGGAACCCCTGTTGACCCACTGGAAAAAATGATAGTCGCTACATTTTGCATTGAATCAGATAAAGTCTTTTTTAACTTAAACCGGGCATACATCTTTACCGGTATTAACCATGCCTTTATTATTGAAGCAACCAGAGTGATAATTGACATTTCTTTTATCAAATCTTCAATAAAAAGCATATTTTTAAACTGAGAGATATTTCTTTTTTCCAAAAATTTTCTGGAAGTTATAATATAGTTAATGTTACATTCGTCTACAATTTTTTTCATAACTTCCGGAGAAAGAGTAAAATTAATATTTACCGGAATCACTTCCGTCAATGATACACTTATATTTGACAATACGGCAGCAACTGAAGACGGAAGCAGAATACCCACCATTTCCTGAGGAGGCATATGTTTTTTAATTATTTTCGACAGGGATAAACTTACATACAAAGCTTTACCGTAAGAAAGTTTTTTGCCTGTAGAATCCGCCATACAAAATTTAAAAGGGTGCTTTTTTGCCTCTCTCCAAAAAGCCAGCGGTAAGGGAATATGATCCTCAACCCGGTACTTAAAAGCCTCCGAACCCAATTCCAAAACTGTTTGCCGTACCGCAAATGCCTTTGAATCCGAAGACATTGGCTTACCAAATGATACGGTTACCGGATAAGGTCTTCTTTTAGGAATTTTAAAAAAGAACTTATTATTTTTAAAACTAAAAATACTTCCCCAGACCCGATCCAGATGTACCGGAATAATCGGGCAGGTTGTTCCTTTAACCATATATTCAAAACCCTTGTTAAATGGAAGCATATTACCTGTTCTACTTAACTGTCCTTCTGCAAAAATACAGATTAATCCGCCCTTTTGCAATTCTTCTTTTACTTTTTTAAAGGATTTTATAATTTCTTTAGGTGAATCATCCGACGAAATAGGAATAGCTTTTGATAGATTGAATAGTATTTTAAGTATTGGATTACGATACAACTTTTTATACACAACAAACCGTACGGGCCGTGATAATGAAAATTGGACTAAAAACCCATCTATATATGAAATATGATTAGAAACAAGCAATGCAGAACCTTCTGCAGGAATATTGTCTTTACCAACAATCTTTATTTTATAAATTGAATGTGTTATTAACCACTTTGAATCCACTTATATAATATTTGTTTTAAATATACCGGAAGGTTTTTTAGGGGGTATTTTGTCCTAAAATGAAGGTAAAATATGTTTTGAATTTAGTATTTGCCTTCTGTCTGTTATCTGTCAAATTGCATTTTCAACTAAGAAATTACGCAGGCTTCCTCCAGAGGTAGACAAGAAAACCTGCGACTACTTTTTGTCTTTCGTAATTTACTATTTGCCATTCGCAATCTTTTAACTTTGCTGGAGCGAAGCGAAAATCCGCCAATCTTTAAGGCGGATGCCTTCGTGCCTGTCTTTGGTCTTCGTCTTTCGTCTTTCGTCTTTATCTTTGTCTTTATCCGTAATCTATGGACTATGGACTGTCGACTGTGGACTTTTGTTTGTCTCTTATCTATGGACGGTGGACTATGGACTGTCTTTTACTATTCACTATTTTTCAGCTTTTCGGCGTTATATTTTAAATATTTTTTTCCAAATAAGCTTCTATAAACCTACTAATCTCTCCATCCATTACTGCTTCTACATTTCCTGTTTCCGTTCCTGTCCTATGATCTTTAACCATAGTATAAGGACAAAAGACATAAGAACGAATCTGGTTGCCCCAGGCAATATCGCTTTTTTGATCATAATTTTTTTCTATAGCTTTTTTCCTTTTTTCTTCTTCCAGCTTAAAAAGCCTCGCCTTAAGCACTTTCATTGCCGTTGCTTTATTTTTAAACTGAGAACGCTCGTTTTGACATTGTACCACAATGTTGGTAGGTAAATGAGTAATACGTACTGCAGAATCCGTCTTGTTTACATGTTGTCCCCCGTGCCCGCTGGCCCGATAAGTATCTATTCTCAAATCCTTTTCATCAATATCAACTTTTATTTCGTCTTCTATTTCCGGCATTACATCACAAGAGGCAAAAGAAGTATGACGGCGTTTATTAGAATCAAAAGGAGAAATACGCACTAAACGATGGACACCTATTTCTGCTTTTAAATACCCGTAAGAATACCTTCCCCTGACTATAAAAGTAACCCGTTTTATCCCTGCTTCTTCACCGGGTAAAATATCAATAATTTTAATCAAATACCCTTGTCTTTCTATCCAACGGTTATACATTCGCAAAAGCATCTCTACCCAATCACACGCTTCCGTCCCCCCTGCCCCGGAATGAAGAGTAACAATAGCATTATTTTCATCGTACTTTTCACTCAACTTACATTGAAGCAAAAAACCCTTAAGTTTTGTCTCTAATGTTTCCATATCTTTCTCCAATTCACCAAATCCTGACTCTCCCTCTTCACAAAGTAATTCCATTAAAACAAACAAATCATCCAGACTTCTTTTAAAACCCAACAAAGAGTCTACTGCATTTTTCAAATTACTTATTTCCTGCATTATTTTTTGTGCTTCCTGCGGGTTATCCCAAAAATTGCCTACGGAAGTTTTTTGTTCTAATTCTTTAATTAGTTTTTCTTTTTCTTCAATCTTAAGATTTTTTTCTAATCTACCCAAAGAATCAGAAATTACATTTAGCTTTTCCTTCAATTCATTTAATTCTTTCATTTTTTATTTTTCTCCTGAAAAATTTTAAAGTAATGTCAAAAATATTTGATATTTTTCAACCCGGATAATTATAAATTTATTCACTTAAGACTATATTGCAATTATAGTTGCCTCATTTATAAGGCTTTTTTTGTTATTCATTTTACCCAATACTTTAATTGCACCCAGAATAAGTTCATTCTTTCCCCTACGCAGGCTAAAGCCTGTGCCATAACTCCATTTTTTGCAACAATTATAGTTGCCTCATTTATGAGGCTCGTCGACAAAATCATTCAGCAGCCCAATAAATTGGGCAACTACATTGATTTTGACGCAGGCTAAAGCCTGCGGCTACCAGATTTTCACAATTAGCACCAAACCTTCCCACATTATGAAAAAAAATTTTAAAGTAATCTGAATGAAATATACAAAAAAAAGTCTACCTTGTAAAGTAAAATCATAAAAAGGAGCAAACTAAAAACAACTCTTGACAAAATAAATTATTGTGTTAGTTTTGAAGTGTAGTAGCAATACAGGGGGAAAAGCTATTTTATTACGATAAGGGCAAACCTCGAGTAATCGGGGGACGCAAAACTGCGGAACCTATTTTATAAATAGGTCAGCCAGGTTACCGAACAATGAAAAATAAATTAGCAATTCTCTTATTAATTTTATCAAGCCACACTATTCTTGCCAACGAAAGAGCTTATGCTGTAATTAATACTTCTTCACTTAAAACCCAAAAAAAACTTCCCTACTCCGGAAATAAATTAAAAGCAAAATCCAGACCGGGAGAAATTTTAGTTAAATTTAAATCAACCACTTCTTCGGTAAAAAGCCGGTTTTCCACAGTAAATAAACAACATAAAATAAAAAAAATTCAAACCCTTTTCAAAAATTCTCAGAACAGAAATATAAAAGAAAAAAATCTGTCCCAATGGCATAAAATCTCTTTACCTCCAAATACAACTTTCGAGGAAATATCCGATATTTATAAAAACTGCCCTGATGTGGAATTTGTAGAACCAAACTATATCTACGATATCTGTACTAATCCTAACGACCCTTACTTTAATACTTCCGGGAGTTGGGGACAATCTTATCAGGATATGTGGGGATTATATAAAACCAATCTTTCTTCCGCATGGGAAATAGAAAAAGGGAATGCATCAATTATTGTAGCCGTAGTAGATACGGGAATAGATTATAACCACCCGGATATTACCGATAATCTCTGGCATAATCCCGGGGAAATCCCCGATAATAATATTGACGATGACCAGAATGGATACATAGACGACACAATAGGATGGAATTTTACTAATCTTTCCAATGACCCCAAGGATGGAAACGGGCATGGCAGTCACATTGCCGGAACTATTGCCGGAACAACCAATAACGGAAGAGGAATTAGCGGTATTTCCTGGCATTCACAAGTAATGGCTATTAAGGGAATAACTGACGGCGGCTGGGGAACTGCTACTGATTTAGCATACGGCATAAAATATGCCGCCGATAACAGAGCAAGGGTTATTAATTTAAGCTGGGGAGGAACAGGCACTTGCCGGATAATAGAAGATGCTATGGACTATGCCTATAATAAAGGATGTATTATTGTTGCCGCCGCCGGAAATAGCAATCAGGATGTAAGAGATTTCTTCCCGGCTAATTACGAAAAAGCCATCACTGTTGCTGCAACCAATTACCAGGATGAAAAGACTTTCTTTTCTAATTATTGAACAAATATTGATGTTGCAGCCCCGGGAATGGATATCTTATCTTTAAAAGCGGAAGGAACTAATCCATCCGGAGTCGTGGGAACAAATTATTGCCGCTTAAGCGGCACCAGTATGTCTGCCCCTCATGTTTGCGGAATAGCAGCACTTATTCTGTCACGACATCCTGAATATAGTAACGAAGAAGTTACCACATTTATCACTTGTTCCGCAGATGACCTGGGAGAAGAAGGAAAAGATATTTATTTTGGTTGGGGACAGATAAATACTTATAAAGCTTTATTAGCCAGTGACGGAATATTCCTTACCAAAAAGGATTTAACGGTAATAGATACCCCCAGTGATGAAGGAAAAAATATAACCGTTTCATGGGCAAAAAATTCCTATTCAGGAATTAAAGGATATAAAATCTACTACAGTCTTACTCCTTTTACTGATTTATCAAACGCTACTTATTTTGATTCCTCACCTATTAACAATCCCGAAGCAACTTCCGTTACTATAGCAAATTTAGGAGATGAATCTAACGGTTATTTTTTTTCTGTAATCGGAAATACCGAAGAAAGCACAGTAAAAACTAATTTAACTTCCTTTTCCACAACAGAGGCAACTTATCCGGTAAATAACATAATTAACACTCTTGCCGATAATGACATTATTATCGCCGGATTCGACCCGCAAACTAAAACCTTTATTCCCCGGGGAACATCCAACAACGAAAAAACATTAGATATTTTCAGGCCTGATACCTCTAATTTACCCAATCATCCAGACGTAGAGTTTTCTTCTTTATCCTCCACAGAAGACGAAGAACAGGAAGAAGATTTACCGGATGAACTTTTATCGACCGTTAGAGAAATCAAAACATCTTCACCTTTAGCAGGAACGATTAAACTTACCATTCCCTATCAAATAAACTACTCTTCTTCTTCGCTTTATGCCCAGGAGCATAATTTAAGAATTTATCAATTAAGTGAAACTAAAAACTTATGGGAAATGGTTTCCGGTTTCCAACAAGTAGATAAAACATCGAAGAAAATAACCTGTGAAATTGACAATCCTGATTGGCACAATAGTACATTATATCGAATATTTCCGGCAATTTTATTCGCTCAAAGCTTAAACCAGATACAAGTTTATCCCAATCCTTACAAACCTAACTCTTTTGCGCATCATACTAAAATCATCTTTAATAATTTAACCCGGGAAGCAACGATAAAAATTTACAATCTCGCCGGAGAAATGGTCTTTAAAGGCCAGGAAATGGATAGTGACGGAAAATACCAATGGCAGGCCACAAATAATGACGGAAACAAACTTGCCAGCGGAATATATATTTATTTAATTACCAACAACCAGGGAGAAAAGAAAAGCGGTAAAATAGGGGTCATCAGATGAAAAAGAAAATCATTTTACTGTTAATAATAAGTTCTTTCGGTTTTTTACCAAAAATTTGTTTTGGCTCCGACATAGGCACTACAGGAGGACAGTTCTTAAAAATCGGTATAGGCGCCCGCCCTGTTGCTATGGGAGAATCATTTGTTGCTGTAGCCAATGATGCTAATTCCTGCTACTGGAACCCTGCCGGACTAAGCGAAATTAAAACCACACAAACTACTACCACCTATCTTCAATGGCTTGAAGATACAGGATATACTTATTCCAGCTATATTCAACCACTAAAAAACAACTATTTTCATTACGGAACAATTGCCCTCAGCCTGGCTTATTTAGGTATGGGTGCCATCCCTAAAACAGAAATTGACATAAATGATAATATTGTTGAAACAGGAAAATCCTTTGATGCTTCTGATATCGCATTCATCTTTTCTTACGGAGGAAAAATAAAAAATTTTCTTGTAGGCTATAACATCAAATATATTAAACAAACAATCGAAGAAGAAAAAGCTTCTACCTTTAGTCTTGATTTAGGAATGAAATATCTTTTTTCCGATAATTTCTCTTTTGGATTGGTTACACAAAATATTGGCGGAAAAGTCAAATTCGTTAAAGAAGAAGATCCCTTGCCGTTAAATATTAAAAGCGGTATCGCTTATAAAACCCTTCGTAATTCTCTATTTTCATTTGACATCCATTTCCCCGTGGAAATAAATCAGCCAAACTATCACCTGGGCATAGAACAAGTTTTAAGCAACTTATTTGTTCTTCGCAGTGGATATAAACTTAACCCCCGTTTCTGATGCTAAAGAATTATCCGGATTATCATTCGGATTGGGCCTTAAATGGAAAAAATACCATTTAGATTACGCATGGGTTCCTTATGGTAATCTCGGACAAACCCATCATATCTCGCTCTTTCTAAAATTCAATTAACTCGTTCCAACTATTGCTGTAACCCCTTCTAAATTAAGTAACCAGGGAATAGTATAAATACTATATGCTTCTTCTTTAATTTTAAAAGAATTTCCCGAAGTAAAAAAGAATTCCCGTAAATTTAAATCAATCGCACTATTCTTTGTTTTCAGTTGGAAAATAATCCCTTTATTTATTTTTGAAGCAAGCATTATATCAGTAATGTTTTTTTTTCTATAACTTCTGTCTACTACTTGTTTCATAAAAAAAGCAGGAGATACTAATCTACATAGGTTAGAAAAACAAGAGAAATCATTAACTATTTTCGGGGAAAAGACAGTATTAGGAAAAAACAAGACATTAACGGAGGACCAAACATATGCAGAAACAAAAACACCTACAAGAAAAACAACCAAACTTACTGCTTTTAATTTAAAAAATAATTTATTTTTCTTTCTAATTAATTTCAACATTTTACTACTTCTCATATACTTAAAATTTAAACTACCACCAAGCATATTTTAATATAAACAAAAAAGAAAGTCAACGAAAAAAAAGACAACTTTATTTTTTAAAATTAATGGAGAAAAATCAAAAAATAAAACTGTCTTTTTCTGTTATTGAGTTAAAATTACAAATTCTACCCGTCTATTCTTCGCACGTCCTCCGGCTGTTTTATTAGAACTAATCGGCTTAGTTTCTCCGAAACCCAAACACTTCAACCGTTCTGACGCAATCCCATTTTTTACTAAATAATCAAAGACACTTTTTGCCCTCTTTTCGGAAAGTTTTAAGTTAGATTCCGCCCTTCCTACTGAATCCGTATGGCCTTCTACTCTTACCTTATATTGGGGATACTGCTTTAAAATTTCTATTACCTGATCCAAAGTCGGTTTATCCGACGCACTGATTTTTAAACTTCCCGATTTAAAATGAGCCTTTACGGCAATAATTATCTTTTTCCCCTCTTCCCTCATCTGTAATTTTGCTTTTTTTCGAATACTAACTACCAGTGCTTCCCTCTCCGCTGCCAACCTTTTTGCCTCTCTTGCTTCCTTTTGGGCCTTCGCTGTTTCCCGTTTTGCCTGTTCTGCCTCCCTGCGGGCTTTTTCCGCTTCTTCCTGTAATCTCTGCTTTTCTTTTTCCTCTTCGCGTCTTTTCTGTTCTTCTTCCTCTTCCTTCTTTTTGACCGCTTCTGTCTCCTGTGCCGATTCCCCAAAACGAACAGTTAGGGAAACACGATGTGAACCGGAAGTATCCTCGAGCTCTAACGGCCAGATAAATGCATAATCAAATTGTAACCCAAATTTTCCCATTGTTTCATTATTAAAACTAAATCCGGAAGTAACTTCGCGGTCATTACCCCCTATTCTAAAACCCCATGTTCTATGAACAAACCAACTTTCCCAGCCTAAATAAACATTCAAATCTTCATCCCGATAGCTAACATCCACTGAAGAAATCACATTCTCCATAGACAAAATATTTAAGAAATTATAATCTCCCATTCGATAAGCCAATCCAAATCTTCCCTCAAAAGGCACTTTGTCTTCTACCTTCAATCCCACATCCGGCTCGCTAATATTCTTAGCCATCAAGCCGATACACAAACCTTTTTCTTTCTCTCCGTTGGCTTTTATTAATACTCCCACATCCCCGGTAAAATTACCTTTAGAGCGGCCATCAACAAAAACAGGATCGTGTCTTGTCCGCTCATCCAGTGTATAAGAATGATTTAAATATTTTAGATTAACTCCTAAAAAAACTGCCGGAATCAACCGGGGAGCAAAATCATTAATCCTTTTTGCATAAGATAAGGTAAATGTATCTTCTTCGTACAATTCCGTAGTAACAAAATTAGCCCAGCTTACTCCAAAATTTCCTATTTTGTTTGAAGGAAAAACAAAAGCGCCATAATTTAAACCTAAATCCACCTTCTCTCCTCCTGCATACAGGTCCAACCCGGTAAACAAGCGGGCATACATAAAATTGGCCTCATATTGTTCTAATTGAGCAATTCCGGCAGCATTCCATAAAGGAGCAGATGCATCATCACTTACCGCCGTAAACGCTCCACCCATTCCCACAGACCGCGTTCCCCAACCACTGTCTTTAAATGCCGCTTCAGCCAAAGAAACAAATAACATATAAAAAAGAACGACTAAAACAGCCACATTAACTTTATTAAATATCCTTCTATCCATTACTCTCACTTCCCATTGATTACTAATTTTACCACACCCCCCGACAAATTAAAACTCCCAAATCCCAATTTCAAAATCTCAAACATTTTTGCTCAATACTTCGATTACACTCAGCACAAGTTCATTGAGCAACTACAAACAGACTTACCATTCAGTATCTTTTGAATAGATTTAACTATTTCTTGTTTTTGTCTTTAACTAATAACTTATAACTGTTTGTTATCTATCGACTATCGACTGTAAACTATTTTTGTCTTTCTCTTTTAACTTTGTGCCTCTGTGCCTTGATGCCTGTCTTTCATCTTTATCTTTATCTTTATCTTTGTCTTTATCTTTATCTTTGTCTTTATCTTTATCTTTGTCTTTATCTTTGTCTTTATCTTTGTCTTTATCTTTGTCTTTATCTTTGTCTTTATCTTTGTCTTTATCTTTGTCTTTATCTTTGTCTTTATCCGTAATCTATGGACTATGGACTGTCGACTATGGACTTCTGTTTGTCTCTTATCTATGGACTATGGACTATCGACTGTGGACTATGGACTATTTTTATTTTTTACTTCGCTACTACTATTACTCCGCTTACATTCTTTCCATTGTATTCATATTGGTAAATATAAACACCGCTCTCTACTATATCACCATCGTTATTGCGGCCATCCCATTGATAAGGAGTTATGTTTATCGTTCTTATTTCCTTACCGGTGATATCATAAATTTTTATTGAAACATTATCCAGATCGGTTAATCCATTAAAATAAGCATAATCATTTATCCCATCCTGACAGGCAGGGGTAATAATTCTTTCCAGCGGACAATGGGTAAGCTCATTGATTAAAGCCGGAAAAACCGCAAATACACTATTATGATTTAAAGAGGCTGTTAGTGTGTTTAATTCGCTATTTAATGTTCCTCCCACTAACCGCCAATCAAACCCATCCCACCATAAAATTTTTAATTCTTCTTCTGTAACAGGTGTCCCGTCTTTTTTAACCTCCCCATCAAGGTCAAAATAAAGTAAGGTTAAATTGTAGGGTAATTTGAAATCAATGTTTTCCGGTAAAATTTCATAAGCTGCTAACGGACTATCACTACCGGCCACACCAAATCCCGCCGGAACACCGGCCGGATCTTTCTGGCTAAAGGTTATCTCAATTTCACTTTCCAACGCACCTGCGGGTATTTCAATGCACACCTCTCCATCTTCAGGATTTCCATCGACTAAAACAATCGTACCCCCCTCAGGACCTATTGTCATAGTAACACTGGGATTTACTGTTATAATCTGCAAAGAACTTTGACTGATAGCTCCACCGCTATACACAACCTTAAAACAAACGTTTACCCCATCCGTAGTTACTACTTCTCCGGGAATATAATCTTTAAATGTATAAGTAAAAAGAGGATTAGTGAATTTACGAGTAATTAATTTGTAACTTGTCTCCGGCTCAGAAACTTTTTTATAAGAAAAGGTTACACTCTCCATTGCCATTTTCGCATTAATCTCTGCTTCCATATAAATCTTACTGCCCACTATATTAAATTCTAAAGGCGGCCAGCCTATACAAGGTGCCGGAATAAAAGCAGGAACAGAAACAGAAGCGGTAAAAGTGCTAATTGTGACAGTAGTAACTTTTGCTTTTAGTTCATCAGAAGAGAAAAAAATAACGCTCGATACCATCACCGCTAAACACAAAACAATCAATAATTTTTTCCTACCGCGTTTAAACATTCTCTACCCCTATCATCCAACCCTTTTAAACATCCAAATTTAAACTCCTAATTCCCAAACTCTTTTGTTTTTTACCATTAATAAATTGTAATTTTCCCTTTTCTATCTACTTTAAAAGATATGGTCTCTTCAATTATATCCTCTGAATTACCGTAATTGATAATCGCCCGCATTTTATACTTACCTTTTTTTAATTCTATTCCTTTTCCATATCCAATATAAGAATGTTTCTGCCCGGGAAAAACCGGCCAACCGTATTTCAATTCTATAGTAGCAATTTCTTTTTTCCCTTTACTAATAATTGCTTTGCCTCGTGGACGAAGATAAATATTCCCTTTATTTTCAACTACTACCGTTGCCTGTATATCCAATGACTTTCTCATTCTGGAAAGCATTACTTTATAAATATCAGCTTTAATAATTTCCGTCCCTTCAATAATAACATAAATGGGACTACTTATTACAATACCCACACCTGCTCCTTCAACTCGTGGACAAAAAGAAACCATCGCCATTAACATTCCTACAGCATTATCAGGAATTTTAACCTTGTATTTAATCTTTTTCTTCTCTCCAGGAATAAGCTCAAATTCCATAGAATCGATTTCCAGCCAATCTTTTATTTCTATCTCTTTATTTTCCTTCGATTTAAACCAATCCCGCCATTTTACCACAATATGTTGAGATTCCTTTGTATTGGTAGAAACAATAAACGTCCCTTCCCCTATTGCACCTCTTATACCTTTTATCTCCTGGCGGGCAGGGGTAACACTAAGAGCAAAAGCAAAGGGAGCAAGAAAAGATATTATTCCTAATTGTACCATAATGTAAACTATTCTTTTTTTCATTCTTTTTTCCTTATAGAGTAAATAATTCTAATCGCAATGTAGAAGTTTTATAAGTTGAAAGAGCCATCGCATCAGTAAAATTGGCTCCAATATAAATATAGAAAGGAGAAGGAGTATCTCCCCACCAATCTACCCATTGCCAGAAAGAAACTTGTATTCCAACCGACTCTTTCCAATTAGTAATCCAATTATCACCATCTATAAAATCATCTGAACCACGATCCTTCATCCAAAACCAGGTCTGCCACCCTATAGAGCTTAGTGAACATATATCACCATTTACTTGTACAATAATTAAGTCATCGGGACTATCATCAAGCAACTTACCCCATACCCGCCAACAAAGTGGTAACCCCACTATAGAGGTAGCCCCCTCATCCTTTAACAAATTCTTGGGATCACCACTCCCCGTCCATTCTGGAATAGCATCAGCAGCTGTATTATCAGTATAAATCTGAATTGCACCTCCTGTATAATCACACTCAACTTTAAGTAATGTTTTAGCACATAACCATTTGGTTGTTCCAGGAATGATAGAAGCACTATCCCATGTAATTTTATTCTCGGCAGCAGGATTTCCATTCCGGTCCACTACAGTCACAGTTATATCTGCTCCCGCTGGACTAACAAAAGAAAACAGCAAAAATAAACCCAACAATAGTTTCCACGATATTTTCTTTATTAATCTTTTAGAAACGATTTTTACCATTTTTATTATTGTTCTCCCCTTCTTCCTTTTCCATCCCCTCTAATCCAACACAGGGATAGAGGGGAATAGAAAGAGGAAGTTTTTCATTTTTAAGCCGATTACAGACTATACAATTCTAAACGAAGTGTAGTAGTCCTATAGGTTGAAGCAGCTGCTGCATCAGAGAAATTAGCCCCTATATAGATGTAGTCCGAACAAAAAGGACTAAAGGTATATTCAGCCTCTTGGCGGCCAGAACCTTGCACCCAGACATTTTGAAGAGTACTGGCTTCTTCAAACCCACCAACACCTCTGTCAGTCATCCGCATCCAACACCAATAGGTAGAAGCCAGATCACTTGTTAAATGCCATTCGTTTGGCGGAAGTGGATCTTCTTTCTCATATATATCTCTCTCTCCATCAGCAAGGAGTGCAAAAGGAACTCTCCAGCACATAGGAAGACCAGCAGTAGAAGTAGAAGTTGGTGCATCATACTTTAACAAATTCTTGGGATCGCCAATACCATCCCATTTTGGGATAGCATCACCAGCTGTATTATCAGTGTAGATCTGAATTCCACCAGCACCTGTGTAGGTACAACTAGCATAAAGTATTTCATTAGCACAAAGCCATTTAGTACTTCCCGGAGTTATATCAGCGTCAACCCAAGTAATTTGGCTAGGACCGGAAACCCCGAGTAAGTCTAAGATATCTACAGTCATCGTTCCTGTAGGGGCTGCTGAAATCACTGCTACTGCTTCAGTTGTGACCTCTTCCACTTGTGTAAAAGCCGCTGCTATCCCGACACTCGCCATTACCAAACCTAAAGTAAGACAAAAAATTAACAAACCTTTCTTTTTCATTCTTTTTTCACCTCCTTTCTTTTATAATTTAGACTTATGCAAAATAAGGCATTCTGTCATTCCGTACTTGATACGGAATCTAAAATGTAATAGATTCCTGTTTCCGCAGGAATGACAATAAAAATTTACAGGAATGCCCCGCCTAATCCGCCTAAGTCGGAGCGGGCAGGCAACAGGGTAAAAAAGCTATTTTGCAAAACTCTTTTTTATAATTTTCCTTAAATCATTTTACTAATAAAAAACGGGCTGCCTTACTTGGCTATAATTAACTTATAGTTAGTTCGGTAGCCCGGCCATCCGCTATTACTTATTAGTGACGAACCCGTAACTTTGCCTTCCCGCTACAGAAAAATTTAAAAACTACTCCTATTCTGCTTACAGCGAGAGACTCACCCGCCATTACTTGTTGGCAGATGAATGCCTTCACCTTACGATGAATTTGCCTTTTCGACTAAAATTTCCAAATATCAAATCTAAAACCTAAAATTATTATACTATAAAACCTTCTTTTCTGTCAAGGAAAAAATTGAAATCAAAAAATCTTTTGGACAGGTAAACCCACCTACTACTACAGCCTTTTTTCACCCTCATCTTCAATCTTCTCCCGTCAAGGAAGAAGAAAATAATATGGAATAATTTGTAATTTTAAATAAAAAAACCGCATTGTCGACCTTTTCGAATTTATATGAAATTAGTTCATATTTATTCTTTTATATCTTCGGCAACCCGGTTAGCCACCAAAAACGGATT
>JAUVLC010000042.1 GCA_030595925.1 Clostridia bacterium
ATCTATTCAAAAATAACAAGATAGAATTAATAACCGGAGAAGCTTATATAAAGAGTTCCAGTATAGTAGAAGTGAATCTTTCTCATGGAATTTCTTCTATTAAAGCTAAACGGATTATTATTGCAACAGGAAGCAAACCCAACAAATCTGTTTTTGGTGAAAAAAATACAGAAATAATTAGCAGTGATGAGGTCTTAGATTTATCTGATATTCCTAAAAGGATGTTAATTATCGGCGGGGGAGTAATTGGTTGTGAATTTGCCGGGATATTTAAAGAACTGGGTAGTCAGGTAACAATTGTAGAAATGATGTCACAGATTTTACCCGGAAAAGATGAAGAATTAGTCCGGAGCCTGACTAATATTTTTTCACGCAAAGGGATAAACGTTTACATTAATAGCAAAGTAGAAAGAGTAGAAAGCAATTCTTCATGCTTGATTTGTAAACTTGACAGTGGCAGGGAATTTCAGATAGATAAGGTTGTTGTTGCTGTCGGCCGGCATTTAAATACAGAGAATATTGGGTTGGAAAAATTGGGGGTTTTAACCCGGGAGAGAAAAATTTTAGTAAATGAAAATATGCGGACAAATGTCCCTGATTTATATGCAGCAGGAGATGTAACCGGGGAACCTTATTTAGCTCATTTAGCCTTTTTAGAAGGAATAGTTGCCGCTGAAAATGCTTATGGTAAAGAAAGAGTTTTTAATTCTAATACAATTCCTGAATGCATATATACTCATCCGGAGATAGCCAGTATTGGTTTGACTTATAGCCAGGCCAAGAAAGAGAATAAAAATGTAAAAACAGCTAAAGCAATGTTTATGGCTAATGGAAGGGCTTTGACTCTTGATGAAAGAGAGGGATTTATAAAAATAATTTCTGATGAGAATGAGGGGAAAATTTTAGGTGTTCATATTATTGGTGTTCAGGCAAGTGAGTTGATTAATGTAATTTCTTTAGCGATGAATAGGGGATTGAAAATATCGGATTTGATTAACAGTGTTTATACGCACCCTTCTCTATCAGAATCTATAAAAGAAGCAGCAGAGAAAGTTTTAATTCAATGAGACTTAGAGTTTTTTTTTGAGAAAACTCTGTAGTCGAATTGATCCTGCGACGACTAAAATGAGTCGAAGGGTTTCCTGCAGATTGATGCGCAAAAGTTCTGTGGGATAAACCTTTGATACCCAATAGCTTGCTGAGGGGTAGTTGATTTCAAAATTTAAAATGAAAGATTAAATTTGAATTTTATGTACCTAAAACAAACAAGTCCTGGATTAAAATTAGTTGAACATGTAAGGTTAAATGGATAAAGAAAACAAAGAAAAAAAAACAGAAAAAATAAAGATAAGAGGACTGGTTTGCCAATCAGGCTGGATTTTTTTAATTTGGGGAATTATAGTAGTAATAAAGGGATTGTTGGATGCCTTTATTTTAAATCCTGAGTCGGAATTCGTTTCTCTGGATGAATGGTTAAAATATTCCGGATTTGAAATTGCTTATGGCCTTGCCTGTCTGGGAGTAGGAATACTTTTATTTAAGTTTTCTCCGAGACTAAAGGAATATATTGTAAGAGACAAGGAAGAATAAAAATAGATTTGAAATTTGAATGAAAAATAAAATATTGATATTGTTGAGATTTAAAGAAGGGAGAAAAAATTAAATGGCAAATGAGAAAAATTTCTCTGTATGTTATAGTGATAAACTAAAAAGGTTACCTCCTTATTTATTCGGGGCAATCGATATTTTGAAAAAAGCGGCTTATGATAAGAAATTAGATGTAATTGATTTGGGTATGGGTAATCCTGATTTGTCTACGCCAAAACATATTATCGAGCGTTTGTGTGATACATTAGGAAATCATCCACGGTCCCATCGTTATCCGCAGGCTAAAGGGATGCCTAAATTTCGAAAAACAGTAGCTCAATGGTGCAAAAACAGATTTGATATTGAATTGGATCCTGAAAATGAAGTATTGGCTTTGATTGGTTCGAAAGAAGGAATTGCTCATTTGTGTATGGCTTATTTGGATTCGGGAGACATAGCTTTGGCTCCTAATCCTGCGTATCCTGTTCATTTTAACGGGATACTTTTAGCAGGAGGAACTGTTTATGATTTACCCCTTTTGCCGGAGAATAATTATTTGCCTGATTTAGGGAAAATCCCGGAAGAAATTGCTATAAAAGCTAAACTTATGTTTTTAAATTATCCCAATAATCCGACTACTGCAGTGGTGGATAATTTAGATTTTTTTAAGGAAGTGGTTTCGTTTGCTAAAAAATATAATATTATCGTATGTCATGATAATGCTTATTCGGAATTGTGTTTTGACGATTATAATGCCCCTTCTTTTTTACAGGTGCCGGGAGCAAAAGAAATTGGAATAGAATTTTTTTCTTTTAGTAAGACATACAATATGGCTGGCTGGAGGTTAGGTTTTGTGGTAGGCAATGCCGAGATTTTAAGACCGTTGGAAAAATTAAAGAGTTATCTTGATTATGGTGTGTTTACGGCTATCCAATTAGCCGGGGTGTGTGCTCTTAAAGATTCCCAGGAATGTGTGAAAGAAACAGTTAAGATTTATCAAAAGAGAAGAGATATAATGGTAAAGGGGTTAAATAAGCTCGGATGGCAGGTAAAAAATCCCAAAGCGACTATGTATTTATGGGTTGCTTTACCTGAGAAATACAAACATTTGAGTTCTTTACAATTTGCCGAATTGCTTATTGAGAAAACGGGAATTGCTGTTGCTCCGGGAGCAGGGTTTGGGACGTATGGGGATGCATATGTGAGAATTGCTTTAATTACTCACAATAATCGTTTTCATGATGCTTTGTTACGGTTAAAAAAATTTCTAAAGTAATTTCTTATTGCCTGAATAAAGAAAACAGAAAGGAATAGATGGGTTTTATGAAAAAGACAATAAATCTTGGATTAATTGGTTTAGGCACAGTAGGTACGGGAGTGGTGAAAATCTTAAGGGATAATCTTTCTTTGATTGAGAAAAAAGTGGGAACGAAGATAAAGGTAAAAAAAATTTGTGATAAAAGAAATATCAAGTCTTCCCGAAAAATGAAGATAGATAGTAAACTTTTAACCACAGACGTTCGTGATATATTGAATGATCCGGAGATTGATATAGTTGTTGAATTAATTGGAGGGGAAGAACCGGCAAGAAGAATTATATTGGAAGCGATGAAAAGAGGTAAGCATATTGTTACTGCCAATAAATCGCTTTTAGCTAAATACTGGGATGATATTTTTAGTTGTGCGGAAGAAAACAAGGTTTCTGTTTATTTTGAAGCGAGTGTTGCCGGGGGTGTTCCTTTAGTTCAATCGTTAAATGAGGGATTAGCGGCTAACAAGATTCGGTCAATTTTTGGGATTCTAAACGGAACGACTAATTATATTCTTACTAAGATGACTAAAGAGGGAGTAAGTTTTGAAGAAGCCTTAAAAGAAGCTCAAAAAAAAGGCTTTGCCGAAGCTAATCCCGAATTAGATATAGAAGGGATAGACGTAGCACAAAAAATAGCTATTCTTTCTTCAATTGCTTTTAGGTCGTGGATCAATCCGAAGGAAATTTTTTGTGAAGGGATTACTTCTATTGCTAAGGAAGACATCAAATATGCACGGGAAGAATTTGGATATATATTAAAGCTTCTGGCAATAGTTAAAAATAATGATAGGGAAATAGAGGTAAGGGTTCATCCTACATTGGTTCCGGTTGAACATTTGTTGGCATCTGTAGACGATGAATTTAATGCTATTTATATTACGGGTGATGCGGTGGGAGAAACTATGTTTTATGGTAAAGGAGCCGGTCAGATGGCTGCGGCCAGTGCCGTAGTGAGTGATATTATTTATCTTTCACGAAATGTTTATAATGGTATTGCCGGTAAATTTCCCTATGTAACATATCAACGGGAGAAAAAAATACGCCTAAAACAAATAGATAAAACGGAAGCAAAATACTACATAAGGTTTTCCACTATTGACCGTCCGGGTGTTTTAGCTAAAATTTCCGGTGTTTTGGGGATAAACAATGTAAGCATTGCTTCCTGTTATCAGAAGGAACGGGCAATATCTAAAGAGGTTCCTATAATTATGATTACTCATAAAGCAAAAGAAGGGGATTTACGGAAGGCACTGCAGGAGATAAACAAACTTTCTGTAGTTAGGGCGAAAAGTAAATTTATCAGGATTTTAGATTAGAATTTACTAAAATTGAATATTAAGGAGAAGACAAATGTCTTATCAGGGCATAATAAAGCGATATAAAGACTTTTTACCGGTAACGGAGAAAACACCTATTATTTCTCTTTTGGAAGGGGACACTCCCTTAATTCCAGCTGATAATTTAAGCAAATTTTTTGGAAATAATCTGGAGATTTATTTGAAATATGAGGGATTAAATCCTACGGGTTCCTTTAAAGACAGAGGAATGACATTGGCTATTTCTAAAGCGTTGGAAGAAGGGTCGAAAGCGGTAATGTGTGCTTCAACCGGGAATACTTCTGCTTCTGCGGCGGCTTATTCTGCCCGTTCGAAAATGAAGTGTATTGTTTTAATTCCTCAGGGAGCAATTGCTCTGGGAAAGCTTTCACAAGCTTTAATTCATGGAGCTCAGGTAATTGCCGTTAAAGGTAATTTTGATGATGCTCTGTGTTTGGTTAGAGAAATAACCGATAAAAATCCTATTACATTGGTTAATTCCCTCAATCCCTATCGTATTGAAGGTCAAAAAAGCGCTTCTTTTGAAATAGTTGAAGTATTGGGGGATGCTCCTTGTTATCAGTTTATGCCTGTAGGTAATGCCGGAAATATTACTGCTTATTGGAAAGGATATAAAGAATATCAGTCAAAGGGGAAGGCAGCTAAATTGCCTAAAATGATGGGATTTCAAGCGGCAGGTTCTGCCCCGATTGTAAAAGGTTATCCTATAGAAGCTCCGGAAACCATTGCTACTGCTATCCGTATAGGTAATCCGGCTTCCTGGAAGAAAGCAGAAGAGGCACGGGATGAATCAGGGGGAGTAATTGATTTGGTTTCCGATGAAGAAATAGTAGAAGCTTATAAAATGTTAGCTAATCTGGAAGGTGTTTTTGTTGAGCCGGCTTCAGCGGCAAGTGTTGCCGGGTTAAAGAAATATGTAGAAAAAGGTTTTTTTAAGACACAGAGTATTGATGATAGTCTTCCAATAAAAATTGTTTGTATATTGACCGGGCACGGACTTAAGGACCCGGATAGGGCCATAAAGGTTGTTTCTACCCCTCCGGTAATAGAAGCGTCAATGTCTGCGGTAATAAAAGAAATAGGATTATAATAACAGGCAGATAACAGTTCACAGATGACAGATGACAGACAAAGTACAAAAAAAAGAGGAAAGACAAATTTTCCCCCTTTGAAAAAGGGAGTTGGGGGGATTTATGATAAAACAGTTAAACATTAAGATGTTATTGTAGGGGTGAACCCCTGTGTTCACCCGAACAAGGAAAATAAAGCCAAAACATGTTTTTCTCTAGACGCATAATTTTACCCTTTGGGCACGCAAAAACAAGCTAAAAATGAAAAACTCGCTTTGCTCAAACAATTCCATTTTTTTAACGCTTGTTTAAGGGTGGGCAAGCCCACCCTTACGCGAAAAATTTGCTATATCGTTCAAAACACATTTTGCCTTTATTTTTTTTGTTTTGCTGGAGCAAAGCGAAAGCTTGTCTGCCAGTCTGTAAGGCGGAAATTTAGTATTTATTCTTTGTCTGTTATCCGTAATCTATGGACTATCGACTGTGGACTATGGACTGTCTTTTATCATGACAATATATGACACGAACAAATTTTCCCCCTTTGAAAAAGGGGGTTAGGGGGATTTGTGACTATCTGTGGCTTTGTTTTTTATATGTAGTAGTTATCTTTTTTTTTGGAGAGGGAAATGATGAAATATGTAGTTCTTGTCGGTGATGGTATGGCAGATTATCCTATAGCGGAGTTGGGCAATAAAACAGTGCTGCAGGCAGCAAAAACCCCTTTTATGGATTTTATTGCTAATAAAGGCATGATTGGTCTAGTAAAAAATACACCGGATGATCTTGCTCCGGCCAGTGATGTGGCTAATCTTTCCTTATTAGGATATAATCCTCATCAATATTATACGGGAAGGGGGCCTTTGGAAGCAGCTAATATGGGAATTACTCTGGGAGAAAAAGATGTGGCTTTTCGATGTAATTTAATTACAGCCGAGGGGGATGTTCTGGTAGATTATAGTGCCGGACATGTCACTACTGAGGAAGCCAAAGTTTTAATAAAAATGATTGCTCAAAAAATAGGGAAAAAAGACTTTAATTTTTATCCGGGAATAAGTTATCGTCATCTGATGGTGTGGAGAAAAGGTAAAGATAAGTTAAAATGTATTCCTCCGCATAATATAACCGGAGGCTCGATTAAGAAAAATCTTCCGGCAGGTGAAGGCAGAAAAATATTGAAAGAGATGATGGATGATTCGTACCTTCTTTTGGATGGACATCCGGTAAATATGCAAAGAAGGGCACAGGGTAAAAATGCGGCAAATATGATCTGGCTGTGGGGGCAGGGGAAAAAACCTTGTATGCCTACTTTTAAAGATAAATTTAATCTTACCGGTTCGGTTATTTCAGCGGTTAATTTAATCAAAGGTTTAGGGAAATATATTGGTTTAAAACCATTGGATGTTCCCGGTATTACCGGTTTTATTGATACCAATTATCAGGGTAAAGCTGATTATGCTTTGAAATCTTTGCAAAAAAAAGACTTTGTATTTATTCATGTGGAAGCACCGGATGAAGCTGGGCATATGGGTGATATGAAAATGAAAATAAAGGCGATTGAAGATTTTGATGCGTTAGTGGTGGGAAGAGTTTTGGAAGGACTGAAGCATTTTAAAGAATATAGGGTATTAGTTTTACCTGACCATTTTACCCCTGTTTCCCTGAAAGCTCATTCTCGTGAACCGGTGCCTTTTGCTATTTATGATTCACGCCGGGAAAATAAAAATACATCTGAAAAGAGTAAAGGATTTCACGAAGAAGCTGCCCGGGAGGAAGGGGTTTTCTTTGAAGAGGGATGGAAACTGATGGACTTCTTTATTAAGGGGAATTCTGATAATTAATTGGATTTGGTAAAAGATAGTCCATAGATAACAGAAAGTTATAAGTTATTAGTTATGAATTATTAGTTAAAAGAAAAAGACAGGCACAAAGGCATCAAGGCACAGAGGCACAAAGTCAAAAGATAAAAGGCAATAGACGATTATAAATTATAGATTGAAAAATTTGAAGTTTGAAGTTTGAAGAAATAGTCCACGGTCCATAGTCCATAGATAGAAACTACAGTTATAAGTCATTAGTTATTAATTATAAGTTAAAGACAAAAACAAAAAGTAGTTAAACACACTTAAAAGATGCCAAATGGGAAGTCTGTTTGTAGTTGCTCAATTTATTGAGCAGAAATGTTTGGGAGTTTGAACGAGGAAAATAAAGGTAAAATATATTTCTCTCTAGAGGATTTAGAATTTATTTTTTAGTTTGTAGTTACCCGATGAACTTGTACTGGGTGTAATTGAAGGATTAGGCTTTCTTTATAATTTCGCCTTTATCTGTTATCTGTGAGCTGTGAACTGTCATCTGTTGTCTGTTTGCGTTTATGACAATGCATGACGCGAATAAATCTTCCCCCTTTGAAAAAGGGGGGTAGGGGGATTTATGACTATTTGTGACACAGTCTGGAAACGGAGGATGTTTTGACGCTTATTGTTCAAAAATTTGGTGGCTCTTCGGTAGCTGATGCAAAAAAGATAAAAGCAGTAGCTAAAAGAATTATTAAAATCAGAAAAAAAGGACATCAGGTGGTAGTAGTGGTTTCGGCTACAGGAAAGACTACTGATGAACTGCTAAAATTTGCTGCTAAAATTATTGATAATCCCTGCAAACGAGAAATGGATATGCTTCTATCTGCAGGGGAACAAATCTCCATCGCACTTTTGTCCATGGCTATAAAGGCAAAAAAATATGACGCTATTTCTTTAACCGGTGCGCAGGCAGGTATTTGTACCGATAGCGTGCATAATAAAGCGAGAATTACCCGTATAAAAACAAAAAAGTTGAAAAAAGAATTAAAAAAAGGTAGAATAGTGGTTGTTGCCGGTTTTCAGGGGATAAGTTCAGGAGAAGATATTACTACCTTGGGAAGAGGTGGTTCGGATTTGACGGCTGTTGCTTTAGCCGTAGTATTAAAAGCGAAGGTTTGTGAAATTTATACGGATGTAGCAGGGGTTTATACTGCCGATCCCAGGATAGTAAAAGAAGCGGAAAAAATTAATTATCTTTCCTTTGATGAGATGTTGGAAATGGCGGGATTAGGAACACAGGTAATGCAGGCACGTTCGGTAGAAATGGCAAAAAAATTTAATATTGATTTGCATATCCGCTCTACTTTTTTGAGAGAAAAAGGAACGATTGTTACCAGGGAGGTTTCTTGTATGGAGGATGTCGTAGTAAGTGGGATAGCTTCTGACTCTGATCAGGTAAAAATATCTATAACCAAATTACCTGATAGACCGGGTGTAGCCGCACAGCTTTTTAGTGAATTAGGGGAAAAAGATATTAATGTAGATATGATTATTCAGAGTTCGGCCAGGGATGGAGTGAATAATATTTCTTTTACTGTTTCTCGAACAAATCTTAAAAAGACCTTGGAGACAATGAATAAAATTAAGAAAAAATTAGGAGCGAAAGAAGTTTTTTATGATGCTCAAGTGGCCAAGGTTTCTTTAATCGGGGTAGGGATGAGGAGTCACTCCGGGGTAGCCAGCAAAATGTTTTCAATATTAGCAGCGGAAAAAATAAATATTGAAATGATTTCTACTTCGGAAATAAGAATTTCCTGTGTGATAAAAGAGAAAAATTTGACCAAGGCAGTAAGGGTGTTGCATAAAAAATTTAAATTGGATCAAAAGTTGTCGAAAAAAAATATATCTACAAAAAAATCTTAAGACTTAAACGATAGTATAAAAACAAGACTTAAAGGAATTTGAGAAAATTGAGATTAAAAAAATATTAAGCAAAGAAGGTCTTATGAAACAGATTAAACTTTATGATACGACCCTGCGGGACGGAAGTCAAAGTGAAGGAATCTCCTTTTCCGTAGCGGATAAAATAAAAATAGCCAGAGAACTGGATAATTTTGGTATTCATTATATTGAAGGGGGATGGCCGGGGTCTAATCCCAAAGATATTTTATTTTTCAAAAAAGTAAAAAAAATTAAATTAAAAAATTCCCGGATAGTTGCTTTTGGAAGTACCCGGCGAATGCATAAAAAAGTTGAGGAAGATTTAACCCTTAAATATTTACTCAAAGCCGATACAGATAGTATAGCTCTTTTTGGTAAAAGTTGGGATTTACATGTAAAGTGTGCTTTGCGGACGACATTGGGTGAAAATTTAAAAATGATTTACGATTCAATTAAATATTTGAAAAACAAAAATAAAGAATTGATTTATGATGCGGAACATTTTTTTGATGGGTATAGGGATAATCCTGATTATGCTTTAAGGACTTTAAAAGAAGCTCAGCGTGCAGGAGCGGATAATATTACCCTTTGTGATACTAACGGAGGGACAATGCCTGATGAAATGGCACGCATTGTAAAAAGAGTAATGAAAGAAATAAAAATTCCGTTAGGTATTCATACTCATAATGATGCGGATATGGCGGTAGCTAATTCTATTATTGCCGTAAAAAATGGTTGTGTTTTAGTTCAGGGAACAATCAATGGATATGGGGAGAGGTGTGGGAATGCTAATCTTTGTTCGATTATTCCTGCTTTGAAAATAAAAATGGGAATAAATTGCCTGTCTGACCAACAAATGCAGAAATTAACTGAAATGTCCCGTTATGTAAGTGAGGTTGCTAATGTGATTCCTCATGATCATCAGCCTTATGTAGGTAATTCCTCTTTTACCCATAAAGCCGGAATACATGTTAATGCTGTAGAAAAAGAAGCAAAAACATATGAACATATTGAACCAGAAAAGGTAGGAAATAAAAGAAGAATTTTAGTGTCTGAACTTTCAGGGAAAAGTAATGTGTTATTTAAAGCGAAAGAATTGAATATTGATTTTACTAAACATTCTAAAACAGTGGAAAATTTGCTTAAAAAGATTAAAAAATTAGAACAGGGTGGTTATCAGTTTGAAGGAGCGGAAGGCTCTTTTGAATTGTTGTTAAGAAAAGCTGCCCGGAAATATAATAAATTTTTTGATTTGGAAGAATTTAAGGTAACTATAGAAAAGGACAGCAAAGGGAAATTGAGTTCAGAAGCAATTATTAAGTTAAAAGTAAAGGGAGTGCAAGAACATACTGCTAGTGAAGGAGACGGACCGGTTAATGCTTTAGATAATGCCTTACGAAAAGCATTGGAAAGATTTTATCCTGAATTGAAAGAAATGAGTTTGACTGATTTTAAAGTAAGGGTAATTAATGCTGAAGGAGGAACGGAAGCAAAAGTCCGTGTTTTAATTGAATCGCAGGACAAAGAAGGAGCATGGAGTACCATTGGGGTCTCGGAAAACATTATTGAAGCAAGCTGGCAGGCACTTGTGGATAGTGTTGAATATAAATTATTGAAAGAGACAGAAAAGAAATAGTTTATTGTTTTTTATAATTTGTTAATAAACTGATTTTGATAAATTAAAAAATTGTTTTTATAAGGGGAGAAAGGGAGGAAAGTGTATGCGTAGTAATCGGGTAAAAAAAGGAATTGAAAGGACTCCAAACAGAGCATTGTTGTTGGCCACCGGATTAAGTAGGAGTGATTTTAATAAACCTTTTGTGGGAATTGCATCCGGGTTTACTGATTTAATTCCCGGTCATGTAGGTATGCGTGATTTAGAGCGGATGGTAGAAAGGGGAATATGTAATGGAGGAGGTGTTCCTTTTATTTTTGGAATACCCGGAATTTGTGATGGAGTGGCTATGGGGCATATTGGTATGCATTATTCACTCCCTTCCAGGGAATTAATTGCTGATATGGTGGAATCTGTTGCCGAAGCACATGCTTTGGATGGTTTAATTCTTTTAACTAATTGTGATAAGATTACTCCCGGAATGTTGATGGCTGCTGCCCGGTTAAATATTCCGTGTATAGTTGTTACTGCCGGGCCAATGCAAGCGGGGGTTTATAAACAAAAGAGACGTTCTCTGGTTAAAGATACATTTGAGGCAGTAGGTAATTTTAAAGCTAAAAAAATTTCTCAGGATGTTTTAGAATCATTGGAAATAGAAGCCTGTCCGGGTCAGGGTTCTTGCCAGGGATTATATACTGCCAATACAATGTCCTGCCTTACCGAAGCTATGGGTATGTCGTTAATTGATTGTGCTACTGCTCTGGCTGGATCGGCTAAGAAAAAAAGAATTGCTCAGGCATCAGGGGAAAGAATTGTTGATTTGATTAAGCATAATGTAAATGCACGAAAAATTATGACTAAGGAAGCTTTTAGTAATGCTATTGTTGTAGATATGGCTTTGGGAGGGTCTACTAACACAGTACTACATTTACCGGCAATTGCCCGGGAAGCGGGAGTGGAATTACCGTTAAGTTTATTTGATGAAATTTCCCGAAAAGTTCCCCATATTGCTAATATTCGTCCGGGGGGAGATTATTTCATGGAAGATTTAGAGTATGCCGGTGGAATAAAAGGGGTCTTATCGGTGTTGAAAAATAAATTAAAGGATAATAATACTGTTAGTGGAGAAAATATTTTAGATATTGCCAAAATGGCGAAAATAGAAAATTCGGAAGTAATTAGAAGTCAAAAAAATGCTTATCATAAAGAAGGGGGAATAGCTATTCTTTATGGTAATTTGGCTTCTGATGGATGTGTTGTAAAACAATCAGCGGTTAAACAAAAAACGATGAAATTTTCAGGGAAAGCGATTGTTTTTGAAAGTGAAGAGCAGGCAATGAAAGCAATTATGGATAGGAAAATAAAGAAAGGAACGATAATTGTTATTCGTTATGAAGGTCCAAAGGGTGGTCCGGGGATGAGAGAAATGCTTTCCCCTACTGCAGCTTTAATGGGAATAGGATTAGGTGAGAAAGTTGCTTTAATTACCGATGGAAGATTTTCCGGTGGTACTCGAGGTCCTTGCATCGGGCATATTTCCCCTGAAGCAGCAGAAGGAGGGGCGTTAGCTATAGTGAAAAACGGAGATCTTATCCAGATAGATATTCCCAAGAGGAAGATAAGTATTAGATTAACTGATATGGAAATAAAATTGCGATTGGCTAAGTGGAAACCTCCTCAAATAAAAATAAAAAAGGGATATTTAAAAAGATATGTAAGGATGGTTTCTTCTGCAAGTGAGGGAGCTGTGTTGAAATAGTTAAGGGTTGTGAATGGCAAATGGCAAAAAATAGTCCATAGTCCATAGACAGAGGCAAAGAATAGAATACTAAGTTCGTTTAAAACATAGTGGGCGGAAACGATGGTAGTTGTGGGGATCTGGTAGCCGCAGGCTTTAGCCTGCGTAGGGGAAGGAGATACGAATTACCTTTGAATTATTACAATTAATAATTTGGAAAAGTATGTGTTTAAAGGTTCGGTAAATTTTGATTTAGAAGAAATTATTATATAAGAACGCAGGCTAAAGCCTGCGACTACCAAAAAATAAAACGTTTTTGACATTACTAACAAGTGTAAAGGGAGGAACAGATGAAGTTAACAGGATCGCAGATTTTTGTAGAATGTCTTAAGGAACAAAAGGTAGAAATACTTTTTGGAATTCCCGGAGGGGTGCTGTTACCTATTTTTGATGCACTCTATGATGCACCGATAAAATTTATTCTTGCCCGTCATGAGCAGGGTGCAGCTCATATGGCTGATGGATATGCCCGTGTTAGCGGTGAAGTAGGGGTTTGTATTGCTACTTCAGGGCCGGGTGCGACTAATCTTACTACGGGTTTAGCGACTGCCCATATGGATTCTATTCCTATGGTGGCTTTTACCGGACAAGTAGCCACCTCTTTAATTGGGAACGATGCTTTTCAGGAAGCGGATACAACAGGAATTACCAGGTCGATTACCAAACATAATTATTTGGTTAAAGACGTTAAAAATTTAGCTAAAATTATTAGGGAGGCTTTTTATATTGCCCGGAGTGGTCGTCCGGGGCCTGTATTAATTGATTTGCCCGTGGATGTTCAGAAGGCGGTTACCGAATTTTCTTCTTCTGGGAAAAAGGTGGAAATTCGTAGTTATAAACCTAATTGTTCCGGTCATCTTCAGCAAATAAAAAAAGCGGTAGAATTAATTTCAAAATCAAAACAACCGGTTATTTATGCAGGGGGAGGGGTGGTTCTTTCCGGAGGGTCAGAGCAATTAAGAGAATTAGCTGAGATTACTCAAATACCGGTAACGACTACGTTGATGGGAATGGGGAGTTTCCCAAGTTATTCGGAATTATTCCTGGGAATGTTGGGAATGCATGGAACCCATTATGCGAATTTTGCTATGCAGCAGTCTGATTTAATTATTGCTGTAGGGTCTCGTTTTGATGATCGGATTACCGCAAAAATAGATGCCTTTGCTCCACATGCGAAAATTATTCATATTGATATCGACCCTACTTCAATTGGTAAAAATGTAAAAGTGGATATTCCCATTGTCGGAGATGTTAAAAATGTTTTGAAAAAATTAAATGAAACAGTTTTTCAGGAAAAAGATAAATTCCGGAAAAATCGATTAGAAAAATGGCATGAACAGATTAAAAAGTGGAAAGAAAATAATCCTTTAAAATACAAGGAAGATGATAAATTACGTCCACAATTTATTATGGAGAAGATTTATGAGGCAACTAAAGGGAAGGCAATTATTGTTACTGAAGTCGGACAAAATCAGATGTGGGCGCAGCAATTTTACAAGTACGATTATCCCCGTCATTTTCTTACCAGTGGAGGATTGGGAACAATGGGTTATGGATTTCCTGCGGCAATCGGAGCTAAAATTGCCTGTCCGGAAAAACTTGTTTTTGATATTGCCGGAGATGGTAGTTTTCAGATGAATATTCAGGAATTGGCTACTGCAGCACAAAATAAAATCGCGGTAATAGTTGTTGTCCTTAATAATAATTGTTTGGGTATGGTGCGTCAATGGCAGGAACTTTTTTATGAAAAAAGGTATTCGGCCACAGTGTTTTCCGGTAATCCCGATTTTGTTAAGGTAGCAGAGGCTTACAATTTAGAAGGATTGCGCATAACTAAAAAAGAGGAGGTAGAACCGGCTTTAGAAAAAGCCATTGCCATGAAAAAGACTGTGGTCTTGGATTTTAATATCGAAAAAGAGGAAAATGTTTTTCCTATGGTTCCTGCCGGTGTTCCCTTAGATGAAATAATTAGCGGCCTGGCTTAAAATAAAAAAGAAACTGTTGTGGAATTTACTAAACTTATGAACAGAGAAGGAGGGAAAATGCGACATACAATTGTGGTGTTGGTTGAAAATAAATCAGGTGTTCTTGCCAGGATTGCCGGATTGTTTAGTGCACGAGGTTTTAATATTGATAGTCTGTCAGTAGGGGAAACCGAGGATTTTACTATTTCCCGGATGACTATTGTTGTTCGTGGTGATGAGCAAATTTTAGAGCAGGTAATGAAACAGCTGAATAAGCTTATTGATGTAATTAAGGTTAGCGATTTCTTAAATGTACGTCATGTAGAAAGAGATCTTGTTATGATTAAAGTTAAAGCGAATAGTTCTACCCGTTCTGAGATTTTGCAGATTGCAGATATTTTTCGAGCAAAAATTATTGATGTTTCTGCAAAAACATTAATTATTGAAATGACAGGAAATAAAGATAAAATCGAAGCTTTAATAAAAATGTTGCAACCCTTTGAAATCGAAGAATTGGCCCGGACAGGGATTATTGCTATGTCCCGGGGAATGAATAAAACTAAAATAGAAAATTAGAGTTATGCAAAATACAGCATTCTGTTATTCCGCTCCGCCTCAGGCGGATGATGCGGAATCTATAATGTGCTTAAAATATCAATAGATTTCTGTTTCCGCAGGAATGACAATAAAGGTAAAAATGCTATTTTGCAGAAGGCTAAAAATAGAGAATAAATAAGGAGGAAAAAGATGGCAAAGATGTATTATGACCAGGATGCGGATTTAAAGGTTTTAAAAGGAAAAAAAATTGCCTGTATTGGTTATGGCAGTCAGGGACATGCTCAGGCTCAGAATCTTAGAGATTCGTGATTAAATGTAGTAATAGGAGAAAAAAAGGGTGTGGCTAACTGGGAGAAAGCAATAGAGGATGGGTGGAAGCCCTTTTCTGCTGCGGAAGCCTGTCAGGGAGCTGACTTTATTCAAATTCTCCTTCCGGATCAGTTACAAAGTAAAATTTACAGCTCGGAAATTTTACCTAATTTAAAAAAAGGAGTAACGTTAGGGTTTTCTCACGGGTTTAATATCCGTTTTTATCAAATAGAACCACCATCAGATGCTAATGTGGTAATGGTTGCTCCTAAGAGTCCGGGACATTTGGTGAGGAGAATGTATGAAGAAGGAAAAGGAGTTCCGGCCTTGTTTGCTGTATATCAGGATAAGGCAGGAAAAGCAAGAGAAATTGCTTTGGCTTATGCTAAAGGTATTGGCAGTACCAGAGCAGGAGTAATTGAAACTACTTTTGCCGAAGAGACGGAGACGGATTTGTTTGGAGAACAGGTGGTTCTTTGTGGTGGATTGGTAGAATTGATTAAGGCTGGGTTTGAAACATTGGTAGAAGCTGGGTACCAGCCGGAAATTGCTTATTTTGAATGTTTACACGAGGTTAAATTAATTACCGACTTAATTCAGGAAGCGGGAATTGGTGGAATGAATTATTCCATTTCCGATACGGCGGAATATGGTGAATATAGCCGGGGAAAAAGAATTATTAATTCTGAAACAAAAAAAGAAATGAAAAAAATTCTAGGTGAAGTAAAGTCCGGGGAATTTGCCCGCGAATGGTTGTTAGAAAATCAGGTAGGACGGCCGGTATTTAGACAGGCAAGTAAAGAGTGTTCCGAACACGGAATTGAAAAAGTCGGTCGGATTTTACGCGGGATGATGCCCTGGTTGAAAAAATAAAAATAGAAGCGATTATTCTTTAAAATTGATTAATTGTTTTATGTGTAAGTTCTATAAATTATTGAATGGATAGCGTTTTGTAAAATAGACATTTTGTGTATCCCTTTAGTTTTAGTGTGATGGGTAATACTTTTGGCAGGTAGGTATCCGGGATAAAAAGCTATTTGCAGAATTTTTTTTGAACGAAAGATAATTAGAAAGGAGTTTTTTATGCGTTTACCTATTGTACCTGAGGGAATGAATTTTATTAAAATTTTTTTAGGGTTATTTCTGGCTTTTTATGTTTTAGGTATAAATTTTGGTTTTTTATTCCTTTTTTTGAGTATGGTTTTTTTACTTTTATTTGTGTTTTGTATGTTTTTTTTCCGGGATTTCCCCCGAAAGATTACTCCGGGTGAAGAATTTCTTCTTGCCCCTGCAGATGGAGTAATTTTAGATATAGAAGAGATAGAAAAAGTAGATTTTGCCGGAGGGGGAAAATTCAAGGTAATTAAAATTTTCATGTCGGTATTCAATGTACATCTTCAACGTGCTCCTATAGCTGGAAAGGTAATGTTTATACAGTATAAAAAAGGAAAGTTTATTCCCGCTAACAGAAAAAATGCAGACATAGAAAATGAACAGAATCTTATTGGTATAGAAGCTGATGTTTCAAATCACAATTTAGAAAATAAAATGGCTGATAAATCGTCTAAAAAAGTGTATGTGTTAATAAATCAAATTGCCGGGATAATTGCCCGCAGGATAGTTTGTCGGGTTAAAGAGGGGGATGAAGTAAAAAAAGGGGAAAAAATTGGATTGATTAAATTCGGATCACAGGTGGATATTTATGTGCCGCAAATTTTTGATATAGTGGTAAAAAAACACGATAAAGTAAAGGCCGGAATAACGGTTGTGGCTAAACTAAAGGAGAATGAACATGCGTAAAGGCATATATGTTTTGCCCTGTTTTTTGACCGTGATTAATTTAAGTTTGGGTTTTCTTGCTATTATTAAAACTATAGAAGGAAATTTTTCCCTTGCTGCCTGGTTTATTTTATTTGCTATTGTTTTTGATATCCTGGATGGACGGGTAGCTCGTTGGACAGGATCTACGAGTAAATTTGGTATAGAATTTGATTCTTTTGCTGATTTAATTTCTTTTGGGGTAGCCCCGGCTATTTTAATCTATCAGGCATTTCTGATTAGATATAGTAAAGTGAGTAAGGCTATAGTGTTAATTTTTGTTGTTGCTGCTACATTAAGGTTAGCAAAATTTAATGTGAAATCGCAGAATTCAGACGCAGAAGATATTTTACATTTTCAGGGGTTACCTGTTCCGGCAGCAGGCGGTTTTTTGGCTTCATTTGTTTTGGTCTATCAAATGTTTATTCAGGAGATAAGCGTAAAAACCATTCCTTTTATAATGAAGGAAATTCCTTTTATTAGCAGGTTAATACCTTTATTGATTGTTTTATTGTCTTATTTAATGGTCAGTAATTTTCGTTATAGTAATTTTAAAAAATTTAAATTAAACAAGCGTAAGTCTTTTCGTTTTTTTATATTATTAGTAACGTCTGGATTGATTATTTTTATGTATCCCCAGAACGTAATTTTAATAATTTCAATTGCTTATATGTTGTCGGGTATTATTGATTATATTTTAAGAATTTATATTTTACGTAAAAAAATAGGATAAACAACTAAAAAGACGGTCCATTATAATTATAAAATAACGGGCAATTGATTTTGTTGGTTGCTAAAAATTAGTTTTTAAGCAAAGCATTAAGAAATGGATATGGGTTTATTCTATTTAGATTTCAAATCGGGATGTTGGGGTTAATTGAATTTGGAAAAGGATGGTGTGAAGTAAAATGAAACGGGAGAAAATAATTGTTTTTGATACTACTCTGCGGGATGGAGAACAATCCCCCGGAGCCAGTCTGACTAAAACAGAGAAACTGGAAATTGCTAAGGTTTTAGCTGAAATGAAAGTAGATGTAATTGAAGCGGGTTTTCCCGTATCTTCACCCGATGATTTTGAAGGGGTGAAGGCTATTGCCCAAAATATAAATGGTCCTGAAATTTGTGGTTTGGCCCGGGCAATAAAGTCGGATATAGATGCTTGTTGGTCGGCAATAAAGTATGCCAAAAAATCACGCATTCATACTTTTATTGCTACTTCGGATATACATTTAAAATATAAATTAAAGAAAAACCGTTCTCAAGTGCTTAATCAGGCAGTCGAAGCAGTAAAATATGCTAAAAAATTTAGTTCCAATGTGCAATTTTCTCCTGAGGATGCGACAAGAAGTGATTTTTCTTTTCTTTGTCAGGTAATTGAAGCAGTAATTACAGCTGGTGCTACTACTATAAATATTCCTGATACGGTTGGTTATTCAGTTCCTTTTGAGTTTTCTCAACTGATAAAAAATATAGTTGTACAGGTTCCCAATATCAGAAAAGCAACAATAAGCGTTCATTGTCATAATGATCTGGGGATGGCAGTAGCCAATTCACTTTCTGCAATAAAAGAAGGAGCAAGACAAATAGAATGTACTATTAATGGTATCGGTGAGCGGGCAGGCAATGCGGCCTTAGAAGAAATTGTTATGTCTGTTATTACCAGAAATGATTTGTTCCCTTTAATTAGCAGTGTAAAAACTCAACAGATATATAAAGTATCGCGATTAGTAAGTAGTTTAACCGGGGTAATAGTTCAACCCAATAAAGCTATTGTCGGGGTTAATGCTTTTGCTCATGAAGCAGGTATTCATCAACATGGTGTTTTAAGCAAACGCATAACCTATGAAATAATGAAACCCGAATCCATAGGTTTAACCGAAAGCAAATTAGTTTTGGGAAAACATTCAGGCAGGCATGCTTTTGCTAAAAGATTAAAAGATTTAGGGTATAAACTTTCTTTATCTCAATTGGATAAAGTATTTGTTAGTTTTAAGATTTTAGCCGATAGAAAAAAGCAGATTTATGATGAAGATTTACATATGTTAGTGGAAGACGAGGTAAATATTGACAGAAAACAGCGGGAAATATTTTCTTTGGATTATATTCACACTATATCCGGAAATAAAGCTGTACCTACTGCTACGGTTAGATTGAAAAAAGAGAAAGAAATAATTCAGGAGGCTTCCTGTGGTGATGGTCCTGTAGATGCTGCATATAAAGCTATAGATAAAATTTGTGGTTTTAAAGTTACTCTAACGGATTATAATCTTCGAGCTATTTCCGGGGGAAAAGATGCTTTAGGTGAAGTACTTATAAAATTAAAATGGAAAGAGAAAATAATTAATGGAAGAGGTAGTTCAACTGATATTATTGAAGCTTCTGCTAAAGCTTATTTAAATGCAATAAATAAAATTGCGGTAAAGACAAAAGACAAAAGGCAGTCCATAGTCCACAGTCGATAGTCCATAGACGAAATATAAAAGACAGGCACAAAGGCATCAAGGCACAGAGGCACAAAGTAAAAGAAAAAAAACAATAATTTCCCCCCTTTGAAAAAGGGGGTTAGGGGGATTTGTGTCTATTTATAACAATTGTATTTGAAGGACGGTTAAGGAAAAAAACTGAATTTTAAATTGTAAGGGAAGAGGAAAATAGATATGGGGATGACAATAACCGAAAAAATACTTGCTGCTCACTGTGGTAAAAAGAGTGTACAACCGGGGGAATTAATTCAAGCAAAGGTGGACATTGCTTTAGCTAATGATATTACTGCTCCTTTAGCAATAAAACAATTTAAAAAACTTAAGGCTAAAAAAGTTTTTGATTCTAAGAAAATTGTTTTAATTCCGGATCATTTTACTCCTAATAAGGATATAAAATCCGCTGAG
>JAUVLC010000161.1 GCA_030595925.1 Clostridia bacterium
GTTCGCCCCGGGGGCGAACGAAATAATGGCCTGCGGGCAGGCCTTACTCTATATGTATACTCATTTTTTCTGTCATCAAAGAAATTGAAAATTCTTAGAAGAAAGGTCAAATTTCAATGCAGTAAAGTTTAAGGTAATGAAGCAATAAGGTAATGAGATTTATATTTTGAATTTCCATAAAAAATATCTTCATTTGTCCTCGTGGAAGGATTTGACTGATTGCAACCACCCTTTGTCCTCCGTAGCTTTAGCGAAGGAGGATCAAAAATGCTAAAACAGTATTCATTCCTGTTTACCGGTCAATATCCCCACCTTAACTATTTGTTAAACAATAAATTCGTAAAAAATGTCATATCTTTTTACCTCAGAATCCGTGTCGGAAGGACACCCTGATAAAATTGCCGATCGTATTTCAGATGCCCTGCTCGATGAGTTCCTGCGACACGATCCTGATTCAAAAGTCGCCTGTGAGACACTTGTAACAACCGGACTGGTAGTATGCGCCGGTGAAGTGCGAACCGAGGGTTATATCGATGTACAAAAAATAGCCCGCCGTGTTATCAAAGATGTCGGCTATACCAAAGCTGCCTATAATTTCGAATCCGAATCATGCGGGGTTATCTCTACTCTGCACGAGCAATCTGATGATATAAAGCAGGGTGTGGTAAGGGAAAAACCGGAGGACCAGGGAGCGGGCGACCAGGGCATGATGTTCGGATATGCAAATAAGGATATGGATAACGGCATGCCTCTGCCCCACGAACTCTCTCATATCCTGCTGCAGCAACTGGCTGCTATTCGCAAAGAGGGTAAGGAGATGCTGTATCTGCGACCCGATTCCAAATCGCAGGTAACTATTGAATATGAAGATGACGGAACACCGGTACGGATTGATACAATTATTATATCAACCCAGCATGATGATTTTGTCAAGCCTGAAAATAAAACTATAGAAGCCGACCAAAAAGCAGATAAGTTAATGCAGAAAAGGATATATGATGATATAATGAAATCTCTTATCCCCAGGGCAATCAGTTTAGTCCCAAACAGAATAAAAGTGTTGTTTAATAACGGATTCCGCCTGATCGTTAATCCTACCGGCAAGTTTGTAATCGGCGGTCCGCACGGTGATACCGGTCTTACCGGAAGGAAAATCGTGGTTGACACATACGGCGGGAAAGCTCCTCACGGTGGGGGTGCCTTTTCAGGAAAAGATGCCTCAAAGGTCGACCGGTCGGCTGCATATGCTGCCCGTCATGTGGCAAATAACCTGGTAGCAGCCGGGGTTGCCGGTGAGGTACTTATCCAGCTTGCATATGCTATCGGTGTACCGGAACCTGTAAGTATATTTGTAAATACATTCGGCACATGTCACGTTAAAGACACTGCAGGAAATATAATCAGTGACGGCGATATTGCAAAAAAGATAAATAAGATATTTGATCTCCGCCCATATGCTATTATCAAGCTATTCGGATTAAAAAATCCTGTCTTCGAACCCACCAGTAACTACGGACATTTCGGTCGCGATAATTATGAAAAAGAAGTAGAAGTCTATTACAACGGTCCGGGTATAACCACCAGGGAAGTAAACGGAGAAGTGAAGAAGTATAAAAAGGTACAATTCTTCGCCTGGGAAAAACTGGATTATGTTGAGAAGGTAAAAGAGGCTTTTGGAATTTAAAGAACTTTTAGCATATAAGCATTAAAATTAATTGGGGTAGTTGTTTTTATTAAAAACTCCACCCTTTTATTTTATTATTATTTATTTTTGTTATGAAAAACACTAAATATCAATGGTTTATAATCTATGGTTTAATCACTATATATCTTATTTTTGCTTTTTGTGTCTTGATTTTTAAAGCAATAAACTTTCAGATTTTTCTTAGAATGCTTATTATAGGTATAGTAAGTATTTTACTAGCTTATAATATCAAATTGGATAGATTTAGAAATCATATTACTTCTTTTTATAAAAGTTTTGTTTTTACTTCCGTTTTTTATATGATTATTGAACTAGCATTCAACTTTATAGCACATTTTATACAGAAGTCATTCGATTTTTTTGATAATTTGGGATTTTTAGAACACACTGAAGGATTCTTGATATTATTCTTTGTCTATTTTATGATATTAGTGAAAAAGGAGAAAAATCAAAAAAGTGGTTTCCCCAAAGTCATAAAAGGAATCAAATAATATCAATAATTCCTTCAATATGTAGGTTGTTCAACTTTCAACTTCTTCATCTTCCCCCTTCATCTTCCTTTTTTTTAATTTTTAATTTCTAATTTTTAATTCTCTATATCATTTACGGAATTGTAAATTCCTTATTATTGGAGTAAACAACTTAAATTTGTGATCTTAAAATTAAACTACAATATGATAAAACTAATACGATATTTACAAAGAGTAAATACATTTAGATATATATTATTTGGTTTAGTACCCATTCTATTTGCTTCAATTATCATAAGTCTATTATCAAATGAGATACCTGAAGTTCCTTTTCCTAACTACGGAAAACTATTTCTGTTTTTTGTAGCAGTTCTTGTTAGTCCTTTTATTGAAACAATTTTGTTTCAAGCTTTACCATTAAAAATAATAAAGAAATTCGTAAAACATAAGTATAAACTGTGGGTCTATTTATCATTTTCTGCATTAATATTTATGTTGTTTCATCCTTATAGCATTACATATATAATAGTTACATTAGTAATTGGGTTTATTTTTGCATTTTTTTATTATGTTGCTACTTTTAGAAAGGAACCTGCTATTATATTAATATCAATAATCCATAGCATCTATAATATGATAGTATTTGTGTTATATGTTATATCTGAGTCAGTTTCCTGATTAATTATCAAACTGGAGATTAATTGTAATAATAATTTCATTTTTAATATTTTCAAGAATATTTTCAAACTGGGACAATTTAAAAATTTTATTTTGCACTTGATCCAATAATTAAACATCTATGTATTTAAAAGAAGGTTGGTTAAAAGCTCTTGTTTTTTTCTTTTTGTATTTAATTGTAACCGGGCTTTTTGACAATTTAGGAACAATTTCAATCTATGAATTAATAAAAACCGAACATAGTTCAAGTTTGCCAAAATTTGTAATTGTTCATAATTATATTCTAAAACCTGAAAACCTGTTCTTCTTATTGTTATCCCAGTCATTTCAACTACTTGGGTTAGTGCTCTTGTTGTTAGTTATCAAAAAGGTCTTTCATTTTAATGTCCTTAATTGGTTTAAACTAAACTATAACAACTATAAAAATTCTATTAAAAGTTTTTTACTGGGGGCTATTACTATTTTTATCATTATCATCTATCTCTATTTAAAAGGTTATATACTTTTCGAAAAATTTTCGTTTTCAATTATCCGGTTAACCGGATACATATTTTTATTCACAATTGGTGCAATAATCGAGGAAACGGTTTTTAGAGGGCTTATTCTGGGGAATTTAAAAGAATCTATTAATAAATATTTCGCATTAGCTGTTTCATCAGTTCTTTTTGTTCTTATTCATTTATTAAATGCTGGTATTTCATTGGTAAGTATTTCGAACTTATTCCTTGCTGGATTAATCATGGGGGTTTTGTTCATTTTATTTGATAATTTATGGATGCCAATTGGATTTCACTTGTCATGGAATTTTTTCCAGGGACCGGTTTTTGGATTTAATATAAGCGGCTTAAAAATTAATGGCATTTTAAAACCAATTTATGTTGACAATTCAATAAAATATACTGGTGGAGATTTTGGATTGGAAGGATCTTTTTTAACTACAATCGTTTCACTTTTATTTCTCCTCGCAATATTTTTTTACTATAAAAATCATAAAATTAAAAATCAATTCGTTTAATAATTCGATAATCAGAATAAATCCTGTGCCTTTATCCCCATTATAATTTTTTATACAAAACTAACTAATTTAGCCTATCTCAATAAAAATTCAATAACTATTTAGTCGGCAGTTGGCAGTCCACAGTCGGCCCGTCCGACCGGAGTCATCCGGGCGGGCAGTCC
>JAUVLC010000059.1 GCA_030595925.1 Clostridia bacterium
GAATTTGCAATCACAAAATCAATAAAAAAATTTGAAAATAAAATACTCGGCTTATAATTTTTTATTCCTCTGTCATGCCATATTATTTTTGGTTTTTTTCCAAATAATGTAAATCTTGCCAAACAACTCATTACTGTCGGAATAACCGACTGCGAATGAACTATCCCAATATTATATTTTTTTATAATATTTTTTATATGTTTTGCCCCTAAAAGTATATGCCACGGTTTTCTTCCTTGAATTGGAGATAAGATAATTTCTACAGAATTAACAATAAATTCTTGTAACATAAGACCACCGGAAGTCATAACATACACATTATGTCCACTCTTTTTAAGTTCTTTAGCCAAAGAAAGAGTAGATAATTCCTCTCCCCCCACTCTCAAACACGGTGATACTAGTAAAATATTGTATTTTTTCATTTATTTAAACCTTAACTAATGATTTATAAACATCAATATATTTATCTACAATTTTATCCCAGGTAAATTCCTTAACTATCTCTTTGCTTTTCTTTCCAAACCGTTCTGCTAAATCAGGATTTTCCAGTACATTTATAATGCCACTTGCTAAATCTTCTGGAGAATCGGGTTCAACTAAAATAGCATTCTCTCCCTCTTTAACAACTTCAGGCACACCTCCCACTCTGGTTGCTACAATTGATTTAGCTACCGCCATTGCTTCCAACAAAACAATGCCAAAAGCTTCTTTTCTTGATGGTAAAACAAAAATTTCACAACCCCTTAAAAACATTGGAATTTTTGAATGTTTTATTTTACCTAAAAACTTAACTGAATCCCCAATACCAAATTCAGAGACAATTTTCTCACATTTTGTCTTTCCTGAACCTTCACCTACAATTAATAAATTTAAATCCGGACACTTAAAGTGTACCCTATTAAACGCCTTAATGAGAATATCAAAACCTTTATTGAATGAAATATTACCTATACTTAAAATATATTTTGAATTATTCTTATATTTATCAAAATTATCAAAACGTTTTAAATCAATACCATTTTCAACTCTCCTTGATTTTACTGCTACTTCTGGACATATTTTCTTTGCCTGACACAACAAATAATCGGAATTAGAAAGCACATAATCCGCCTCTTTCAATGTTATTCTTGTTAACCAACGGGCAAAAAAAGAACGCTGTAAACATCTATCTATATCTGAACCATGAATATTTACTATAAATTTGGATTTCAAAAACTTTCTCACAACCAAATAAAAAAAAGCATTTTCCGCAATATAATGAAGATTTACTATATCCGGTTTTATTGATTTTATAATCAACCCTAATTTAATCAAAGTTAAAGGAATTATCAATGGACTAATAATAGACTTTAACAAACTTAATACTGCTCTTTTATATCCACACCTTAGAACAATTCGAGGAAGGATAAAAGGCATACGATAAACACAAATTCCACCTTCTTCCATCTTTTTAGAATAACTAATAGCCGATGTTCCTGACACCACTGTTACTCTATGCCCCTTTTGCGATAATTGATGTGCAATATTATAAACTGCTATTTCCAATCCTCCTAATTGTGGTAAATATGAATTTGTTAGCAGAAAAACCTTCATTATACACCTTCATTAAACTAATCTATTCCATAAAAAGATTTTTTCATCTTATTAAAAAAACCTTCTACTATAAGTACCTGAATGTCTCTTTCAACAACAAAAAATTATATCTTATAAAAAAAAAACCGGAAATAGCTAACGACCAAACTCACTTGCCGCTATGGAACATAGCGCTCAAGTACAATATCTTGTTAGGCTTTCTCGTATATGTAAAAATCAGAAAGCGAACTTTCTTCATTATTGCCATTGTACGGTAGTCTATTTGGTATATGATGTATCAAGTTCCAGTCAGATTTGTTTGTTTCAACCCACCTAGTGAACTGCCTACGCTTCTCATGGTATTGTTGTTCTTTATCGTAATTTGATGAATATATAATCACAAATCGTTCCGAAGAGTTAAATAACCTTTCCATATAAAAATAATAAACGTTATCTTCTATTAAGTGATAAATCACATCCAGGGAAAGCGTCAATTGGGCCGTTTCTCCTTTATATTCAGTCATTAACCTGAAGCTTTTGGTTTTGTCGGACTGAAAAATATCCTGGCAAAGTGCTATTGCTTTTGAACTTACATCAAAACCGATACATGATGGGTATTCTGCAAGTTTCAATTGATTCCCATCGCCACAACCATATTCTATGATTGTGGTAACATTGTTATTTTTCACAAAATGGTTGATTATCTCGGCCTTGAATTCTGCAAGACGGTTGTATGAACCTGCTCCGGAATTTCCATCTGAATTGTATCTCTGGGTCCAATAATCCTCAGAACCTAGAAACGGTTTTAGGTTGTTAAATAACAAACTATAAACCTTTCTGGCGAAAATTCTAACAATTGGTATTCTCTTAATGATTTCTTTCATATCCTGATTTCCAAAATAAGGACTAACTTAATAACTCGGCTTATAATAACCAACGTAACTCTCATGCTACTACTCCTTTTCCCATAATCTTATTATTAAAAACCGCATCTTTTTTTTCAAGTTTCTTTTCTAATATTTTTTTTGCTGTTCCATAAACCTCATTTACTGTAATTAATTTCATACATTCATTACTTTGACAAGACATTTTTTGGCATGGTGAACAAGAAACATTATGCCTAATTATGGCTACATTTTCTGAATCCTGATAACAATTCCAATGAGCAATCTGACCCGGACCAAACAAAGCCACAACAGGTAGACCAATAGCTGCAGCCATATGCATTGGACCAGAATCATTACATATAAATAATTTCAACTCTGACATCAATGCTGCCAATTGGCGTATTGTTGTTTTACCATTTAAAATAATTGGTTTATACTTCATCAAATTACTTACTTGAAGAGACAAATCCATTTCATTATACGACCCGATTAGTACAACTTCCACTCCAAAGTCTTTAATTAAAAAATCAGCCACCCGAGCAAATTTTAATGGTGCCCAACATTTTGTCGATTGTTTAGAACCCGGATGTAAACCAACCAAAATTTTATCCGGTGAAATTCGAAGATCATTATAAAGCAACCTCTGCATATATGCTTTATCCGATTCGTAAATCCAATATTCAGGATTGCTCCTTACATTTTTAAAATTTAAAAATTTTAATAGTTTCAAGTTTTGCAAAATTTCATTTTGACAATAATCAAATTTTACGCATACATCTAGTAAGCGTGTATCCTCTTTTGCCCGAAGTTCACCAAATCTAATTTTTTTATCAAAACCGATGATATATTTCACTCCCATAAAAGCACCGGCATAAGCAAATCCTGTTTCTGCAGAGGAAACAATAAATAAATCAAAGTGTTCCTTTCTTAAACTAACTATTTGCTTCAGTCTCTTTAACAAGGATTTTTCAGATTTAAATTTTATAATTTTATTTATATAAGAACAACCATCTAATGTTTCTATTCCTAATTTTTCCTCAGCCAATACGCATATATAAGAATCCGGCAAATTTCTTCTTAGTTCCCTTAAAAACGGAATAAATACTATCATATCTCCCATACATTGAGAACGAGTAACCAAAATTCTTTTTATTGTACCATTTCTTATAGCTTCATTAATTCCTTTCAAACCAAATAATTTTAGTGCTTTTTTCCTTATTCCCCAATAATATCTAATGAAAAAAAATCGTATCAAAAAAATAGGAATTGTTTTTATCAATATATTTATTTTGTTTTTCATAGCAAATTTTTATAAATCATCAATAATGGCTTTAAGGTCTGTTGCCACGTAAGTTCTTTCTCAATCATTTTTTTTGCATTAATTGATTTCTTCTCCCAGATGTCCTTATTATTCAACTTTTTTATTGCATTTGCAAATTCCGTTGGGTCATTTCTTTTAACAACAATTCCACAATCATATTTTTTAATCAATAAACTAATTTCACTCACATCGGTTATGATTATAGGCAAACCACACGCGGCATAATCTAAGGATTTTATAGGAGACGAAATTTGGTTGCCAACATTATCGCATAGTGGACAAATTCCTACCTGCATTGTACTTAGTACTTTTAGAGTTTCTTTTCTGTTTTTAAATCCTAAGTAGGAAACATTTACATGTTTTTTATTAATATAATCGATTATTTCATTTCTAAGAGAACCATCCCCTAAAATATAAAACTCGTAATTTCCATTATTAAGAATTTCAGCCGCTCTGAGAAACGCAAGTATATTATATTTGCGTTCAAATCCCCCAGCATAAATTATTTTGAACGGTTCATTAAAATGTGCTTTAGCTTCCAACAGCTGTGTTCCATTAGGTGCAACAAATATTTCATTTTCCGGTTTATCGTAACTATTAGATAAATAACTTCTGGCAGATTTACTTACCGCAGTTACAAATTTTGCATTTAAAACTGCTTTGCTCTCTATTTCCCGATAATACTCTATTTTTCGTGGAGAAGCACCATAAGCACTAAAAGCTGCTACATTAGAATCATGTAAGTCTAAAATATATGGTTTATTAAGTTCTTTCTTAATCATACGGCACAAATAACCACACCATATGTCTTCTGCATGAAGTACATCACATTCTTCCGCCGCCTTTAATAAATTCTTATATTCTCCCTTTAGCATCATCTTGTACTTCTTAGCAAGATTGTTGAAAGATATTTCATTTATTATAGAAGACACGCTTTGTCTAAAGAAAAAACCCTTCATTCCCGTGAGGGTATTTGCAATATTTACATAGTGAAATATACTCTTTCCCTTGTATGAACTCTCTAAATACTTGTTTTCCTCTATTAAAATATCTTTACCATCCATTCCATTAGAAACTAAAAGATCATAAATGGCAGAATTACGAACATTTACAGCGAAATGTCCCTTTAAATGCACAAATCCTATTTTCATTCTTTATCCCCTTCAACTACTCTATGATATCGTCTATTTTATTAATTGAACCCTTAACAACATTGTCTTACACAACACCTACTTTATTTTTTCCTCAAAATAAAGATGAATTGATAAGTATATTTCAAAGGAAGAAAAATCCACCATACTTTATAAAGTAGTCTTCTCAGAGCTTGTAGTAAATTGCTTGATGAGAATATATCTATTTGCTTCATTTTCCACTTATCTTGATAAATCTTCAATATCTCAAAGCCATTTTCTTTAAATATTTTCTTCCATTGTTTCAAAGATGCCAAATGTTCATTAATATCCTGTTGATTTGTACCACATTTACCGTTAATTTTGTAAAAAAAATAATTGGAATTAGGAACCATTATACAAAACATCGCATTATCTTTTGCAACTCTTTTTATTTGCTGAAGTCCTTGTTTCATATCCAAGAAATGTTCTAAAGCTCCGAGACAAGTCACATAATCAAAAGTATTATCTTCAAATTTTAAATCCTCACCTTTCCCAACAAAGACAACGGACTTGGGAGAAACAGTTTTTGTTGTTTTTATTGCCTCTTCAGAAATATCAACACCAAAAGTTACAAGACCCCTTTTAGTGGCGGCTTTAAGTAAAAATCCGGTTCCACAAGCAACATCCAAGATATTTTTTCCTGCTTCTACTCTTAAAAAATCCAAGAAGATGGGATAATACTCATAAGATTGCATAGTATTTATTCCTTCCGCTTTATACCATTGGTCGTACCAATTCTTGACTTCTTGTTCCATAGGCATATTTATCTTCCTTTCGTTCGTCCTTTTAATTTAAATTATCTTTTATAAAAGTGTGATACTCAATCAAGTTTAAAAACGTTGTTAGTTTGTTCATGTTCTATCGAACACAACTTTAAGATTTCGCGATCGGACAACACACGTGAATGATTACTATCTCGTCTCTTCTTTTTTATAAGCTCAGGCAATTGTTTTAAAGCTAATAAAAATCCAAGTAAGTAACACCTGTTAAGCCATTTGGGAAATAATAATGCCCACAGTAAACGCCATACCGTTAGGAATAAATGACAAACCCAAAATCGCTTATCAGTTATGTTTTTCCATTGGAATAGAAAATGATTCTTTGTAAAAATTACATCTCTTCTAAATGGCATAGCCACTGTTTTTATAGTTGCACTATTTTCATGATAGACCTCTACCTGAAAATCACATATACATATCAATCCCCGTTTCCAAGCATTATAACAAAGATCCGTCTCTTCCCAATAAAATGGTCTATAGAGCTCATCAAAACCACCCACTTCAATAAATTTCGTCTTATCACAAACAAAAACTGCACCACTAACATATAAAGATAGCCCCCCTTTCTCCCTAAAAATGTGATTGAATAATCCCTGACCAAGACTACCTGAAATAGCAGCTCTCTGTATACTCCCTTTCTGTATATCTAATACTTTTGGTCCTACTGCAAATACCCGTGGATTATCAAAGTGTGACAGTAATGGTTTCAAAAATTTTTTATTCACCTTAATATCGTTATTTAAAAAGATAATGTAGTTATTATCAACATGTTTTATCGCGTCATTATAGGTAAATAGAATATTGTTTCTCTCATAAGCCAAAATCCGAACAATAGGAAATTTTTTTTTAACAAAGAAAATACTCTCGTCACTACTTGCATTGTCAACAACAATTATTTCATGTTCACCTCCATTATATTTAACTGCCTCAATGACTGATGGCAAGCATTTTTCTAAAAGATGCCGACCATTATAATTAAGTATCATTATTGAACACTTTCGGGTAAACATAAAAATTGGCCCCTTACATTTCCTTTAAAATTTAGTCTCACATACTGCTAATTTAAAACCGCGTTTTCGCAAATTCAATTAACAGAATGACTCCTATTTTAAAGTATTCCTCTCAACTTTCTCTAAATTTTTAATTCCCACAATAATTCCGATCAATACCCAGAAATATAACCTAGGAGAAAACATTTGATAACCACCATTCCCAAACGCACCAAAGATTACTTCTCCAGCTAAAGCGGTAATAGAAAAACCAAGTATCGTTGCTAAAAAAGAAGCAACGATACTTTTAAAAAATTTATCCTGAGTAAATTTATACACCAAAAATGTTTCTCGCCATATATTCCAAAGAAACCAAAAGAAAAGTAATATTCCTACTATTCCTATATTGACACCAATTTGAAGATAGTCATTATGAGCAGAACACATTGGTCTCGAATACCCAGACAAACCCCTATAGTAATAATGAGTATAATTTCTATAGTTATCTAATCCAACACCAAAAAGAGGATATTTTTTTATTATCCTGCATGCATCCCTTGCAATATCTATACGAGCCCCGGTTCCTTTTATAGAATAAGTGTCAACTATGGGTGAAACAATTCTTGGATATATTAAAAATAAAATACTTAAACAAAACAAAATACTAGCAATGAATTTTTTATTTTGCAAAAAAATAAGAACAGAAATTGATGCTACAGTTGCAATAAAAACTGCTCTGGCAAAAGTTATTATAATATTAAACAATAAAATGATTACTCCTAAACCTATCAAAATTTGTTTTATTTTATCTTTTTTATAATAAAAAAATAAATTAACCAATAAAAGAAACACCATTAAGTAATAAACACTTAAAAATCCCCCCGAAAAAATTGAACTAACTCTATCAAAATATCCAATTTTCATATTTGCTTGAGTAAAGAAAAGATAATATTGATACATGCTCATAGGAACACTAGATATAATAATGGAAAATATCATATATTTCACTACCTGTTTACTAGAAATGTGATTTGCGATAATAAAATATGAAACAATGGTAAAAAATAACATTATAAATGCATTTATCTGATATTTATAAGTTTCTGAAACTACAACACCTCTATGTTGAGCTCCTATCATTGAAACTACTGACCATAATAGAATTAATAACAAAGGTTTATTGATTGGTGAAGAAACAAATTTTCTACGGTAAATTAATATTGAAATACCCCAAACAAAAAGCAAAATCGTAAGCATAACCTCCACGAAGTATATTGGAGGAATTCCGGGTAAATCAAAACTAAAAAGCCCCCCGATTATGCTTAATAACAAAATAATATAAATACCATATTCGAATTTCACAAAGGCCAGTAATCCCAAAATGCTTATGGCATACAATAATAAATTTGTTGATAAAGAAAATATATTCAACATTGTTCCCAATAATAAAGCTATAAAAACAGAAATCATTATCGGAAAAAAACTTTGAGTACTTTTTATTACTGATAAATCAAGTATTTTATTCATTTCTTATTTTTTTACTTTCTGTATTCTACCGCTTTTAGAGTAGATACTGTCAATTAATAGACTGTTTTTTAATTGCTTTTATACTAAAACAGCCCCCTCTATAAAAATAATCAATAAAATGTAATAAAAAAGAAAGCCCAACCTGTTTTATTTTCCTGATTGGACCTTTTAACCCTACAGAATTCCAAAATTTATTTACCCATTCTAAAGATAATTTTATATCAGAAATTCCTTTATGTTTAGCAATTGTTATACACTGAAAACCACAAATTTCAAGCATTTTTTTTAATGTCTCTGGAGAAAAATGGAAATAATGGCGAGGGGCATCTATTCCTGCCCATTTATCTTTTAATAACTTACACCCAATAGAATCAAAATTAGGAATTTCGATAATAACCTTTCCTCTTTGCTTTGTTATACGGAATACCTCTTTTAAAACTCCTAAAGGATCGGAAATATGTTCAAGAGTATGTCCTATCCTAACTATATCGAAATAATCATCAGGAAAAGCAACACTTGTTAAAGTTCCCTCTTTCACTTTCAATCCACCTTCAAGAGCATACTTTAGAGCTTTTCTGTCAATGTCAACCCCAAAGCAATCAATTATTTTTTTCCCAACAAGCCAATCCTGTTTAATATTATACAAATAACTGCCATTTCCACATCCAAGATCAAGAAGCCTACCACTTTCACCGATCAAACCCCGTCTATTCTTTGTATAAATACGTTTATTAAACAATAATATAATAAAAACAGAAAGAAACCTTTTCCACCTCGGACTTTTTCCATAATAATAATTTATAAGAAGAGACTTTATCTTTTCTTTTATTTTAATTATCAAATTAAATTTATTGGTACTATTAGCGAAATCTTTGTTGGAAACTAAAGGAACATGAGTATAATAATCTTTCGGATAATAATTGCTTATTGCTTTTGAAGTTAAACGTGGATTTAAATAAACCAAACCACAATTTTTACATTTCACCACTGGAAATTCTCCAGGCATTTCAAAAAACCAATCTTTTGCAGTAAATAAAAAATCGTAAGATTTAGAATTGCATAAATTACAAGATATATGTTCAAAATCCAAATTTGAAATGTCCATTTTATTTTTATCTCCAATAAAGTATCTTTTTTGCATAGTGCAATACAAGATTTTTATCCATATCTTCTAAATCCCAAAAATAAACTATTAAAAAATACAACATCGAAAGTAAAACAAAAGTTAATATTAAGCTTAGCAAAGATTTAATTAAAGCTGTTAAAAAAAAAGCTAATACCATAATTCCTATTCCAATAATTAAAGGTTTTACAAAACTATAATTTAATAATTGTCTTACGCTAATGTGTAATAAAAAATGGCTAACAATAAAAATCAGAAGTGGTATCAATATAAAACGATATGATGACCACGCTAAAGCAGCTCCTACAATGCCCCATCGAGGTATCAACAAAAAACAGAGACCCACATTTAAAAATGCTTCCCCTAGTTGAAACTTTGCTGGTATATCCGGTCTATTTAATCCTTGAGCTGCAACAACAGAAGTATACGCCCAACAGCTTAAAATGTATCCACTTGTAATGATCTGAAGAGGTAAAGTGCTTTTTTGAGCAAACTCAGGCCCTATCCAAAAATAAAGAAATTTTCGAGCAAATATAATAAAAACCAAAATTATAGGTATTGTTGCGATAACTACATATTTTGTTGATCTTAAATAAAGTTCTTTTAGTGTCTTTTTTTTATTCATAGTGTTCAATTCACTAAAACTGGGAAAAATTGCTGTTGATATACTGCCAGGAATCATCTGCACTTTTGAACCTAAATTATAGGGAACCACATAATAAGTTAACTGTGATATAGGTAAAAAAACACCAATGATAAATTTATTAATCTGTGTTGAAATTTGTACAGTTATTCTACTTAGAGCTACAAATCCTCCAAACTTGAATAATTTAATAAACATATTTTTGTCAAAAGCGGGTTTAAATCGTATTTGTGTCAAAAGTTTTTTTGACACAAGCACATAAACAAATATACTAAACATACTTACTAAAAGATTCATAATCACAATTTGTTTAAGAAAATATCCTAAATAGAGAAGAAAAGCAGTAAGAAGTAATTGTAATGAACCAAAACACATTTTAATTTTATTGGCAATATCAAATCTCTGCAAGGCCATGGGAATAGAACCAAACACATTAAGAGGCATATTAATTAAAAACCCCAAAGCACCTATGTAAAAAACAAAATAAGAAATATTTGTTAAATTAGAAGGAATTTTTAATAGTTTGGTAACTAATAGCCCCGTTAAAGAAGCAACAACTATTGCACCAATTAAACCCATTAAGAAATAAACAACTAATGCAGTACTAATTATTTTTCTTATAGTGTCATAATCTTTCTTCGCGTAATATTCCGATACATATTTTATTATTGCCTGCCCCAAACCCAAATCTAAAAAACCAAAATAACCAATAACAACACTCACTATGGATAAAACACCATAGGCATCTGTTCCCAACTTATGAATAATATAAGGTGTTGTCACAAAAGCTAAAATTAAAAACCAACCCTGTGAAAGAAAATTCCACAAAGTATTACGAATAAGAATGTGACTACGAGGTCTTGATGTTTCCATTATTTTTCCAATTCCCTTTTAGCTATCCGTTTAGCATCTGAGTCTGCATTTTTTAAATTAACAATCTCCTGCCACATTGTTTTTGCTTCTTCTTCTTTAGCTAAACTTTGATATATCAGTGCTAAACTAAAGTATGGCCAACTGTTATTTTTATCTAAATTTGATGATATCTTGAAATACTTTATAGCTAAATCTATCTTTCCTAATTGTCTATAGCTATCTGCAAGGTTGTGATAAATCCAACTTTTTTGTAAACCGTATTCAATAGCTTTATTATATACCTTTATTGCTTCTTTAAAATCTCCAAACCTATGATACACTTGTCCTGCTTTTTCATAAACTGCTCTTTTATCTTTTAGTGAAGAAATTTCAGAAGTTAATTTAGATAATATAATTTTTTCTTCCTTTAAAGATTTTCCTTTTACTCCTTTTTCAAGAAAATAATTTATTAAAACTAAATGTCCATCAGCAGTATCGGGGATTATTTCTGATAATAAATTATAGTTTTGGGTTGAGTTGTAACAAAGTTCGAGAGCTTCCGTAATTAATTTTGGTTTTAAAGTAAGTACCTTTCTATATTCGGCGATTCCTTTTTCGATGTTTTCTTTAGTGGGATGAGCAAAAAGCCAATCAGCATAATTTTTATGTCCATAGGAAGTATTGGGAGCTAAATAAATTGCTTGCTGAAACTCTTGATAAGCTAATTTTATGTAATCTTCATTTGATGGACGATGAGTAATAGGCCAATTTACCAGTTGGCTGTAGAGCATGGCAAGAGTCAGATGATACTTTGGATTTGTTGGATTAAGAGATATTGCTTGCTTTATTTCTTTTAAAGAATTTTTAATGTATTTGTTTTGGGGTTTTTTCTTTAAATATTCTAAAGAAAGTTTATGCCGATATAATGCATTTAAAGAGTTTAAATTTACTGCTTTTTCTAAATTTGAGATTGCTTCGTTGTTTATACTCCTCGCAATGACATAGCGATTGTAATAATGAGTGGCTCTGGCTGGTTTTATTAATATTATTATTAAAACCACAGAAATAATGGCGGTAATTCCTCCTGCAAGCGGCTTTTGCCATCCAGCAAGGAAAATATTATAAACTCTTAAATTGTTCCCCCTCACCCTACCCTCTCCCTCAAGGGGAGAGGAATCTTTGTTTTCATTTCTAAGTTTTAATATTTGGAGAGTAAGAGCGATAATAACAATAAAAAGTAAAACATTGGGGCCTATTTGTAAATTGAAATCAACGAAACTATGTAATAACATTGAAAATAAGGCAGTGATAGTACCACAAGATATTGCTATGATATAAGGATTTCGTCTTTTATAAAATTTTTTAAGGATATTACGAAAATAATAAAACCCACCTAAAAACAGAATAAGAAAACCTATAATACCTGTATTTAGAAGAATCTCTAAGTAATCGTTATGGGCATATCTAAATTCTCTGTTTATTCCGGGAGGCCTGAATTTTGGAAAGACATAACGAAAGGTACCCAGTCCTGTACCAAATAACCAGTTTCCCTTTAGCATTTTTATGCTTGCTTTCCATACGGGCCAGCGGGATTGAAACGATTCTGATTGATTAAATCGAAAGAGCTGAGATGCCTCTTCTTTTATCGGATTAACCCCCAGCCAAATAACACCCATAATAACCAGACAAAGAACAGCAGCAATAATCCATTTTCCTTTTTGAGTGGATTTTCTGCTGTTTAAAAAAATAAAAAGAAAAATCATTGCTCCTATAAAGGAAACTATTCCCCCGTTGGAAAGAGAAAATAAAAGCCCTAAGGCCATAATTATTCCCAAAAACCAGAATAATAGTTTTTTACTTTTTTTTATTTCAGCTAATCCCATTCCTATAGATAGGGGAACAATCATTCCTAAATAGGCAGCAAAATGATTACCGTTGATATAGGGACCAAAAAACTTAGACCTTGCATACATAGGTTTTATACCCAAAAAAGTATTACCGCCTTTACTCAAATGTTGCAAAATACATAAAAAACTTAAAGTAAAACCCATAAAAATTATTACGGTTAAAAGGCGATTTATCTGGGATTTTTTAGTAAAATTATTTATTATTACCAAAAAAATTATTGATAAACTTAAAATATCTAAGATTTTTAGTATGGTGGGATATTGATAAACAGTGGAAGGAATACATAATAAATTTTTATTAAAACCTATGACCTGTAAAATTCCTAAAAAAAGAAAAGATAAAATGAGCCAGTTTAATGGGGATTTAACAATGGTTATTTTTCCGGCATAAATCATTTTGGTCATCCAAAGCATAAGGAGTATTATTGCTATAATGTTGGTTATTGTGGATGCATATTCCCGTAAAGGAACAAAAATAAAAGGGGTGATGATGATTAGGAAAATAATTAGTGCTTCTATTATTTGGTTGAATATTTTTGTTTTCATTTGGTTTCCTGATTTTAAAATAGCAGAGCAAGCTCTGCGACTACGATAAGGCAGGCCAAAGGGCCTGCAGCTACCAAAACAACTATAGATTCCGCATCAAGTGCGGAATGACAGATATTTCATAGATTCCTGTTTGCACAGGAATGACATCTTTTCATTACACAAGTCCTAATGTTGTTGACACGGTATTTGTGCAGCAATTTGCTGCACAACAATCCTTCTTTTGGAAATATCTTTTTTATCCATTTTCATCCTTGTATGTTAGGACACTTTCTATCAAATTCATCCTTACATGTTAGGACAATATATAATATGTTTTTTGTCAAGCTTTTTCAATGTGTGTCATCCTTCGGCCATGCTCAGGACAAGTTCATGTCATACCTACGAACTGTCTTTTTCTAAATCCCCCTAACCCCCTTTTTCAAAGGGGGAAACTGTAAACCATGTTTGTGTTGCACATTTAGTCTTTTTCAAAGGGGGAAAATTCGTTCGTGTCATATGTTGTACTAGGTTTCTTCGGGGGTTTCTTTTTTTTCGTCTTCTTTGCCGTAATACTGATAATTGTAGTAATAGTAATTATAATATCCGCTTCTTTCCTGACGGAGATTATTAATACATACTCCTAATATACGTGCCTGGGCATTTGTTAATAACTGTCTTATTCTGGGAATTATATTTCTGGAAGTTTTACCTCCTTGAAATACCAGTATAACCCCGCTTACTATTTTGGCTAAAATATTAGCATCTGTGACTACTCCCAAAGGCGGAGAATCAAATATTACCTTATCAAATTTCTCAGTGGCTTCCCTGATAAAATTGGCCATTTGCGGAGAAGTAAGTAACTCAGACGGATTAGGCGGACGAGGCCCGCAAGATATTACGGATAAATTTTGAATTCCTGTTTCTTTAACAATTTCATCCAGTCCTGCCTGCCCTACTAAAAAATTACTTAAGCCAATATCATTTTTCAAGTCAAATATTTTATTTACCCTGGGTTTACGCATATCGGAATCAACTAAAAGAACCCTGCTTCCTCCTACAGCCATAGTTATACTTAAATTAGATGCTGTAATAGTCTTTCCCTCTCCCGGTCCCGGGCTGGTAACTAAAATACTTTTGGTAACTACCTGGTCAGAGGAAGAAAAAAGAATACTGGTGCGTAAAGTACGGTAAGCTTCAGCCACCCCTGACTTAGGCTCTAATTGAACAATTGTATCTTTTTGCTCGGATTCTATTGCCGGAATATATCCTAAGAAAGGATATTGGACATATTTTTCCACATCCTCGGGTGTCTTAATACTGTTATCTAAATAATCAAAGAAAAAGGCTAGACCTATTCCTCCTACAGCACCTACCAGGCAGGCCAGAATGATATTTAATTTTTTCCGGGGTTTTATTGGTATTAAAGGAGTTTTAGCCCGTTCCTGAATACTGATATTGTTTGCCTTTATTGTTTCAGATAAGGTAGTTTCTTTTACCCGTTTTAATACAGACTCAAACAATTCTTTATTGCTTCTTACTTCTCTTTCCAGCACCCCATATTCTATAGCTTTTCGTTCGTAATCCAGGGCACTTTTTCGTTCCCGGGCTAAACTTTTTCCTAATTCATCAAGTTCTTTCTTTAAGCGAATCATCTTGGGATTTTTATATTTATATATTTTTTTGTATTCGACAAGTTTTGTCTGCATCATTAAATATTCATTAGTCAGTAAACTTAATGCCTTATTAATTACCTCTTCTTTTTCATCCAGGGAAATAATATTGTTTTGCACACGATATTGCTGAAGGGCTTCTTCTGATTCTTTTACCTTGTTTTTGAGACGGTCCAATTCTTGAGAAAGCCATTCATTAGCTTCAACTGAAACAACCATTTGGCGGTTTAAATTTTTAGAGATATAAGCATCAGCAATACCATTAGCAATTTCTGATGCATATTGAGGAGCAGCATCTTCTACATTGATTTTTACCAGGCGGGTATTTCTGATATTTTCTACATTTATTTTTTTCTGCAAAAGCTTAAGGGGTTCATTTGATTCTCTATACTCAGGCTGAAGAGAAAGGTTTAAATCTTCGTATACTTTCTTGATAATCGGCCTGCTGGTAATAACAAATTTCTGGGTTTCCAGATAATCTTTATAGGCATAATAATCGGGTGAACCCAGGGTCATTACATCTTTAACG
>JAUVLC010000064.1 GCA_030595925.1 Clostridia bacterium
AGGAAAATCCGGCCCTTTGATTATTTTGTTTAATTCTGTTATTTCAATAGAAGGATTATCAATGAGAGCAAATAAGCCATCTATTATTTCCGCTAAATTATGTGGAGGTATATTTGTGGCCATTCCTACGGCAATCCCGGAAGAGCCGTTTACCAGAAGGTTGGGAAATGCGCTGGGAAGGACCAATGGTTCCTGGCGGGTATTATCAAAATTTGGAGTGAAATCTACCGTTTCTTTATCAATATCGGATAATAATTCGGCCGCCAATTCGGTTAAGCGTGCTTCGGTATAACGATATGCGGCAGCAGAGTCCCCGTCTATAGAACCGAAGTTTCCTTGTCCGTCGATTAAAGGGTGTCGCATAGAAAAAACCTGTACCAGTCTAACCATTGTGTCATAAACAGCAGTGTCACCGTGAGGATGATATTTTCCTAATACATCCCCGACTACGGCAGCGGATTTTTTATAAGGCCGGTTATGAGACAGCCCCATCTCTTTCATAGCAAATAAAATACGTCGATGTACCGGTTTTAAACCGTCTCTGACATCAGGTAATGCTCTGCCAACGATTACACTCATTGCATAATCAATATAAGACTTTTTCATTTCATCTTCAATTGTGCAGGGAAAGACTTTCCCTATATTTGTTTTTGTGTTCTCACTCATGGATTCTCCTTTAACTCTTAGATATCAATTAGTAATAAATCACTCTATAATATAGTAAATTTTTAAAAATTTCAAGTAAAAAATTAATAACAAAATATTTATCCGATGAGCATTTTAAATTGATAATTTAATAGTTGCATTTTTTTAGATTTTGCTGTTGAAAAATTTAAAGGCAAAATGTATAATGTTCTACATTATGGAAACAAGTATCGTAGTTTTATTTATTTTTGTCATCTCTTATCTCCTTTTTATGATTTTTCCTGCCAGAAGGATGCTTTGTGCCTTCCTTGGAACTTTTGCTTTACTCGTTTTCGGACAGATTAATTTAATCAAAGCGTTATCTTTTATCAATTGGAATATAATGGGAATTTTGATTGGAATGTTTTTTGTTGCTGACGCTTTTATGCTTTCCAATGTTCCGGCTTATTTAGCCGAATGGATTCTTTATAAATTTAAAAAAGCAGTATGGGGAATATTGGCAATTTGTTTTCTTACCGGGTTTATTTCTGCATTCGTAGAAAATGTGTCTACTTTTCTGGTAGTGGCACCAATTGCCCTTGCTTTATCTAAAAGAATTAAAATGAATCCGACTATTTTTTTGATTGCCCTGGCTGTATCCTCTAATCTCCAGGGAGCAGCAACCCTGACCGGAGATCCTCCCAGTATGCTTTTAGCCGGTTTTATGAATTTAACCTTTAGCGATTTCTTTTTTTATCAGGGAAAGGCGGGAATATTTTTTGCTGTGCAAATCGGAGCAGTAATTTCTTTATTGGTTCTTTATTTCTTCTTCCGTAAAGAAAAACAGGAAGTTTCCATCCAGAGAAAAGAAAAAATAGAAAGTTTGATTCCTACAATAATTCTGATAGGGGTAATTATTGTCCTTGCCTCTACTTCGTTTGTTCGTTTTAATTTTGAATATATTAACGGAACTATTTGTATGACAGGTGGTTTGTTGGCTTTGTTTTGGTTGATAAAGATTAAGAAAAAAACACTTTTTATTTCTTTGAAGGAACTGGATTGGCAAACCATGTTTTTCTTAATGGCTGTTTTTATTTTAGTGGGGGCATTAATAGAGGTGGGTTGGATGTCTGTTTTTGCCGATAAATTTTCAGAGGTAATAGGAACAAATCAGGTTTTGGGATACATAATTTTAATTGCTTTTTCGGTTTTTATGTCTGCTTTTATTGACAACATACCTTTCTTAGTGGCAATGTTACCTGTAGTGCAAACTATAACTTTCAAAGGAGGATTTTCTTCCCCGCTTTTCTTTTTTGGCCTTTTGATCGGAGCAAGCCTGGGGGGCAATATTACACCTATCGGGGCTTCCGCTAATATCGTTTCGGTAGGCTTATTAAAAAAGAATGGCTACTATATTTCTTTTTGGGATTTTGTTAAAGTAGGATTACCCTTTACTTTAGCCGCTGTTATTTCAGCTGCTTTGTTTAACTGGTGGTTGTGGATGGGATAGGTTTTTTGAAGTTACCGGCAAGAGAGGGTCTTATAAACAGGAAATATTGTATTGACTTCCGGGTGTTTTTATGGTATAAAATGTTTATATATAATGTCAGGAATGTTAAAAGGAGTAGAGTTTTGCAAAACAGACATTCTGTCTGGTTGCACTTGTAAATTGTGTCCCAGCTCTACTTTTGGTAGTTGCAGGTTTTTTTCCAAATCCTCCGCCTGAGGCGGATGAGGCGGAGCGGGTAGGCAACAAAGTAAAAAAGCTATTTTGTAGAAGTTTGTAAAGATAGAAAAAAGGAGGCCAAAGTGAAAAGAATTATAATAACGACAATTGTCGGATTAATAGTAGGCAGTTTTTATTTGCCGGCAAATCTTACAGGAAAACAATCATTTATTTTGTCCGATCCGGGAAAAGAAAAGATAGTTAATTATGAAAAATATGGAGAGTTTGAAAAAGTAGGGACCCCTGGGTACAAATATAAAATTACCGATAGAAAGGGTTTGGCCGCGGCGATAGGAGAGGGAATTTATCCAAATAACGATATAGTAAAAAATATACAATATCAGGAAGCAAAACACAAAGGAAGGTTGGAAGGATCCCATTGGAAATTTATTGATACTGATGATTCTCAGCTTGATTTTTTTAAATGGGCTACAGCGTCGGAATTAGCAGGGGTGAAGCTTTTTTATACTGCTTTTGCTTTGCAGAAAGCAGGTCATTATGTGCAGGCGATAAAAGCTTATTATGCCATAATTATTCATTATCCCAAAACGGTTACATGGACTCTTATGTGGCACACACCGATATATTTAGGGCCGTCAGCCATAGATGGGATTAACTGGATTTGTCGTCATCATCCGGAATTAGGGATGAAATTAGTAGGAACAAAAATTATCGTAAATAGTTTTGATGATGGTGATACGGATAATGATGTAATTATTACTGATCCGGGAAAAATTGTCAAATGTAAACCTAAACATGTAGTACCAAAAAAGGTTAAGCTTAAAAAATCAAAAATTGTTAAGCGTATAGGAGGCGAAAGGGTTCAGTTGGTAAAGTACAAAAATGGCCACTGGCAGTTGTTAGTAGAGGGGAAACCCTATATGATAAAAGGAATGGCTTATGGAGCAACCAAGATTGGTCAGAGTCCGGATAATATGAATTTGAAGGATTGGATGCTTTGTGACTATAACAAAAACGGAAAGATTGATGGGGCTTATGATTCATGGGTAGATAAAAACGGAAACAACAAACAGGATGCGGATGAACCGGTGGTGGGAGATTTTCAATTATTAAAAGAAATGGGATGTAATACTATAAGAAATTATCATTCCGCAGCTAATAAGGAATTACTGCGGGAACTTTATGAAAATTATGGAATTATGTCTTTAATGGGGGATTTTTTAGGTATGTATAGTGTGGGTTCCGGAGCGGGTTGGGAGGAAGGGACTGATTATAGTGATCCTAAACAGCGGGAAATGATGATTGAAGGGGTAAAAAAGATGGTGTTGGAATTTAAGGATGAACCTTATGTTCTTTTCTGGGTTCTGGGAAATGAAAATAATTATGGGGTAGCTAATAATAGCCAGAAAGACCCTGCTGTGTATTATAAATTTGTCAATGAAGTTGCCAAAATAATCCATCAGCTTGATCCCGAGCATCCGGTAGCAATTTGTAACGGAGATTTGGGATATTTGAGTTATTTTGTTAAGCATTGCCCGGATGTGGATATTTTTGGCTGTAATTCCTATCGGGGGGACAAAGGATTTGGAAGCTTGTGGAGCGAAATAAAGGAACGTTGTGACCGGGCCGTATTCATTTCAGAATATGGGACATATTCTTATAAGCATAAAAAAAGCAAAGAGTTTGCCGAAAAAAAACAGGCGGATTATCACGCCGGTTGCTGGGAAGATATAACCTACAATCGAGCCGGTAGTGGGGTAGGTAATGCTTTGGGAGGAATAGTTTTCCAGTGGCTGGATGAATGGTGGAAGGCAGGGCATGCCAGTGAATTTTCTCCCAATAAGCAGGATATTTGGGGAGGAATGGATAAAAATTTTGATGAACCTTGTTCTCTGGATGAATGGTTGGGAATTTGTAGCCAGGGAGATGGAAGCAAAAGTCCTTTCTTACGTCAATTCCGTCAGGCTTATTATACCTATAAAGATTTATGGAATGACAAAAAATAAGGGGTGGTTTATCGATTTGCGATGTTATTACGGATAATCAATAACTGATAAATGCGGGATTTATTTATCCAAAAGGGGAAAGCCGTTAAATTTATTTTTTCAATAATTATAAAAAGAGGATAGAAGATAAATGAAGGGATTATTAAAAAGAACAATTGGAATAATTATTTTTTGTTTATGTATAGGGTCCATTGCTTGGGCGAAACCGGACTTTACCCTTTTTGATTCAGGGGCGGAAGGAATAGTTGATTATGCCCGATATGGAACGTTTGAGGGAATAGGAACGGATAAATATAAGTATGTCATTAAAGATAAAAAGGGATTAGCCAAAGCAGTAGGAGAGGGGATTTATCCTAATAACAAAACTGTTTTGCAGGATTCACAATACCAGAAGTTTCTCTCCGAAGGTAAATTGGAAGGTAGTCATTGGAGTTTTTTAGGAAGCAAGGCACAGGCTAATTTTTATAAGTGGACAACAGCCCCTGAAAGTCCCGCGGTTAAACTTTTTTATATTGCCCAGAATTTAGAAAGAGCAGGGCTTTATAAACAGGCAATAAAAGCCTATTATGCTCTTATAATTCATTTTCCTCGTTCGGCTTCATGGGCGCAGGAAAAAACTTTTGTTTGGTATTTAGCTCCGGTAGCATTGGATTCTATTAAAGACATTTGTAAAAAACATCCGGAAGTGGAATTAAAGTTAGTGGAAGCTGAGATTAAGATAAAGACTCTTGATGATACGAAAGTGGGTAATGACCTTGTTACGGTTAATCCCGGAAAATTAATTAAATATGCAAGGAAGCAAAGAGAAAAAGAAAAGGTTGAGAATGGAAAATTAGATGAAGGGACAGAAGGGGAAAAAAGAAAAAAGGGAAAAAAAGAAAGAAGAGTAGAAGTAAAAAAATTTACCAATGGACATTGGCAATTGAGAGTAAAAAGTAAACCGTATATTATCAAAGGAATAACCTATGGGTCTACCCCCGTAGGACAGAGTGCTGAATTGGGAACGCAGGAAGATTGGACTTTAATGGACCATAACAAAAACGGAAAAATTGACGGGCCTTACGACTCATGGGTGGATAAAAACAAAAATAATGAAAAAGATGAAGATGAAAATATAGTGGGTGATTTCCAATTATTGAAAGAAATGGGTTGTAATACTATCCGCATTTATCATAGTGCCGGAAACAAAAAACTATTACGAAAATTATATAAAGATTTTGGTATAATGTGCCTTATGGGTGATTTTATGGGAATGTATGGGGTTGGTTCCCGTCGGGGATTTACTGATTATACTAATCCGGAACAATGTACGGATATTCTATATAGTCTTGAAAAAAAGGTTTTGGAATTTAAAGATGAGCCGTATCTTTTACTTTGGGTTTTAGGAAATGAAAATAATTATGGTGTAGGAAATAATTACAAAGATAACCCAACCGCTTATTATCAGTTTGTTAATCAAGCGGCGGAAATGATTCACCGTCTGGATTCGGAGCATCCGGTGGCAGTTTGTATGGGGGATGAAGGAGATTTGGATCTTTTTGCGGCTCATTGTCCGGCAGTGGACATTTTTGGCTGTAATGCCTATCGGGGAGCACGGGGTTTTGGAGGTTTATGGGAAAGAGTCAAGGAGATATGTGATAAGCCGGTGATAATTACTGAATATGGCTGTCCATCTTATTATGAGGGGAAAAAACAAGATTTTGCTGAGAAAGAACAAGCGAAGTATCTTGCTGGATGTTGGGAAGATATAGTGCTTAATTTAGCCGGTAGTGAGGCAGGAAATGCGTTGGGGGGTGTGCTTTATGAATGGATTGACGAATGGTGGTTGAGCGGAACCGGTTATGACCCGAAGGTACACGATACTGCTTCCCGGTCAAGCGGTCCGTTTCCTGATGGATGGGGACATTCGGAATGGTTTGGTATTTCCAGTCAAGGGGATGGGACCAAAAGTCCTTTTATGCGGCAGTTAAGAGAAACTTATTATGTGTATAAAAAACTTTGGAATGAAAAAATAGACAATTATTCAGCAGATGAAAATAAAAAAATTTTAAAAGATTTAAGCGAAAACAATATTTTAAAACAAAAAAATAAAATTATTCAAAAAAATGAAATTATTCAAAAAACTGATTTAATTAATATAGTAGAAGAAACGAAAAAGGATGAGAATGATTCCCGTCTTTTTCCCAACAAAGTAAAGGTATTAATCTTTCCTTTATTAGGAATTCAGGTATTACTCGTTTTTAAACTCCTCAAAAAAAATGAAAAAGAGGGATAATGAAGAAAGTTGTTGCTATTATTTCATTTTTAATCATTAGTCTTTGTTGTTCGGCTATATGCAAAGCTACTGAAGTAAAAGTTAGCGGTCGGCAGCTTTTAGTGGATGATGTTCCTTTTACCGTAAAAGGTGTTTGTTTTGGTTCTACCCCGGTAGGAAAGGGTTGGTATCCCCAGTATGATTGGAGTAAGGATCCTGATTTATACAACGTTGATTTTCCCCTAATAAAGGCAATGGGTGGTAATACCATCAGAATTTATGATTCTCCTACCGAGATAGCCGCATTGGATGCTGCTTATGATAATGGGATATATGTGATAATGACTTTGAAGGTTGCTCAATTAGACTTTGGTATACCATCAGTACGGGAGGAGGTAGAAGAAAATTTTAAAAATATGGTTAATCAATGGAAAGGTCATCCGGCAATATTAATGTGGTGTTTGGGGAATGAACAAAATGCCTCATGGAATCATGTTGGTGATATTAAGGATTGGTATAGTTTAGTTAATGAATGTGCTCAGACCAGTCATGAGTTGGAAGAAGGTAATTTTCATCCGGTAACTACGGGTAATTGGAAATTAGATAATATAGGAGACCATTATTTTTTAGCTCATGATGACGATATGCCTTATTTAGATGTTTGGTCGGCACAGATATATGAGGGGAGTTCTTTCTTTGCGACATTTTCAGATTATACCCCAAAAAGCACAAAACCGCTTTGTATTACCGAGTATGGATGTGATAGCTGGGATGCGGTAAAAAATAAACCAAACGAGGGTGCTCAGGCAGAGGTTTTTTGTAATCTCTGGACCCAGATAGAACAAAACCTTTCTACATTTGATAGTAATAGAGTGTGTATAGGGGGAACATTACATATGTGGGCTGATGACTGGTGTAGGAATCAAAGCGGGAGTCCGGATTGGACGCATGATACAACTCCCACTGACGATCCTTTACATAATCTCTATGATTCTTACAATCCTACTGGAGGTTTAATTAAAAATTGGAATGAGGAATGGTGTGGTGTGGTAAGTATTTTTCCTAATACTTACGACAAAATACCCAAGAAATCATATTATGCATTAAGGAAACTCTGGACAGGCGAAGATTATCTGGAAGAGACTCCTTTGTTTGTAAGAGGAGTAAAAAATTATGCTAATCCGTTTAGTCCGTACCGGGGAAATACAAGAATAGAATTTACCTTAAATCGGCTCTCCGATATAAAAATAGAAATATATGACATTGCCGGTAAACGGGTTTGTTCCTGGGCAGAGGTAGAGAGTAATGTAATATCCCGGATATATTGGAATGGACTACATACCGAAATTACTTATCAGATATACTGGGACGGACGGGATAAAGATAACCGGGTAGTGGCTAATGGGGTATATGTTTGCCGGATAAAAGCTAAAGTAAAAAATGAAAATCTTACTGAAGTAAAATATCGCCGGATTATGGTGTTAAAGTAAACTTATAGAAAAAAGGGTGGGCAAGCCCACCCCTACGCTTACTCATATTTATGAAAAGAATTATATAAATATATAAGCTCTGGGTAGTCGCAGACTTTAGTCTGCGTGAAAACATGGTAATATTTGGTAATAATCAGCAAAAAAATTCGCCGGCTAAAGCCGTCGGCTACTGTTTTTTAACAATCTCTAAATGAGGTAATTACAATTGTCTTAAAACGCGTAGGGGCGACCTTGGTCGCCCAAGAAGAATTTGTTCAAATTTGTTTGTAGTTGCCCAATTTATTGGGCAGGAAGGATAACAATGATGCCTTATAAAGAGATTGTTGAAAAACTCCTTTAAGGTGTCGTTGCGAGGAGTGAGGCGACGAAGCAATCTTGTCGTTTTTGTCGAAGAATGAGATTGCCTCGCCCTTAAAGGCTCGCAAAGACAGAGACAAAAAGGCCTTTTTCAACAATCTCTAAATGAGGCAACTACAATTTTAGTTTGGGTAGCCGCAGACTTTAGTCTGCGTAAATAACGAAGTAGGACATAGATAGTTAAATTTCTTTTTTATATTCAATGGCAGTGCACAGTGGGATTTTTAAATATTTTCAAGATCAGGATAAAAAAACAGATGAATTTAAAGGCAAAATTTTTATTTTTTGTTGCTTTGGCTTTACTTTTAAATAGCCGATTTATAAATATTTGTTTTGCTGCAGGGGAACCGGCAAGTTTTTTGCTTATCGGAGCAGGAGCACGAGCCGCAGGAATGGGAGGAGCTTTTACCGCTTTAGCCGATGAATCCAGTGCGGTTTATTGGAATCCGGCCGGATTGAGTTTGCTGAAAAAAAAGGAATTTAGCGGGATGTACGGTTCTTTATTTACCGATACTACTTACAGTTTTATGAGCTATGCCCATCCTGTTTTTACCGATAAAAACAGGATTGCTTTGGGTGCAGGGTGGTTACAGTTGCGAAGTGTAGACATAGAAAAGACAAACCAGGTTGAATCTTTGGGACATACCCAAATGGTTAATGATGCTTTTTTCCTTTCCGGGAGTATACAGCCAAGGGAGTCTTTCCCCCTTTATTTAGGGATTAGCGGAAAAAGAATAAGTCAGAATATAGATGCTTTTTCCAGTGAAGGATGGGGAATGGATTTAGGAATATTGCTTGATGGGAAATTTTTAAATTTTGGAATAAATCTCCAAAATATAGGAAAAACAGAAATAAAAGGGACTTCTTATTGGAACGATGAGCAGGTAAAAGAATTAATTCCCTGCCATCTTCGGACAGGGGTGGTATTAAAAGCAAAGAAAGTTTATTCCTCTCTGGTTGATTTCTTTCAAAAAGATGTTCCGGGAAATGAATATAGTATTTACGAACCAAGGATTTCTCAGCATCCTCAAGCATTAAAACAAAAAGAAGTTTCCCACACAAAAAAAGAAAATGAGCAGATAGATATTAAAGTGAATCTTGCCCTGGATTTTGATTATGTTTTAGGGGAAACGGATTCTTTGGAATTTTATCATGGGGTGGAGTGCTGGTTGAATGAAATATATGGTTTGCGTCTTTCTTTTATGAACGATTTTTCAGCGGGAGCATCTTTGAAATATGAACGTTTTAGTATTGATTATGCTTTTATTTTAAGACCTAAATTAGAAGATACCCATCGTTTTTCTTTAACGATGATGTTTTAAATTAAAGATAAACATCAGAATAAAATTCAAAAAGAAGGTAATGTCAAAAATAAAATGATAAAGACTTAAACTGGTAGCCGCAGGCTTTAGCCTGCGTTATCGTCGGAGCTTTTCCGCAGGCTAAAAGCCTGCGACTACCAAAAAAGGGATTATGACACAGTCTGTAAGTGCGGAATGACAGAATATTGTATTTTGCAGAAGTCTATGGACATTACCAAAAATAGAAAAGAGAAAATAGATATGTTTAAAAAAATCAAAAAGATACATAAATTAGGATTAGTTTTGGGTTTTTTCCTGGGGATTAATTTTATCCTTGCTTTTGCTGAAGAAAAAGAAAAAGAAGAAGGTGGATTAATCCCGGTAATATGTAATTATAAACCCCTGCCTTACCGCTGTATAAAAATAGAATCTTCTCTGACTTTAGATTTTTTATGGAATAGGCCGGATTCCGAATGGGAAATAACCGATGAGGGGATAAGTAAAGGTTATACCTATTATCCTGATGCAGGAATGGAATATGGATGGGATCGAACAAGTGGCCAGACGTTTAATTTGGATGTGGGATTGCATCCCCTTAAAAGAATAGTCGGGGGATTGGGAATAGAGGTAACAGGTGATTATGCGGATACCTTATGGCTGCCTATTAATGATGAACATAGAATGCATGATGAGAAAGAGAATGTAAAAATGGTAACGGGAGAGCTAAAATATTTAGGAGGGGAGAGATTTACGGCACGTTATTTTAGCGGTATTGGCCATTATCACTGGGGTTACGAGGGGGATATGTTTAATCTTTTTCCGGAGACTTATATCCCCAATACTTATCGCCGGGTTTCCGGTGAATCTGTTCCTGAAGGAGGGGAAATTAAAATAAAAGGAAAAACCAATAGCTTTACTGTCCTGAGTGGTCCCCGCCTTGTTTGGGGTGGAGGAGCATCTACTTTAGCTAAATATAATTTTAAAAGCGGTCTTTTTGATTCTGCTTTTATTTATAAAAATGAGAAAATAGATTGGGCTGAAAAAGACAAAGACAAACACAAGCATACAGGGGAATTAAGCACAAAAACGAATATTATCAGCGGTTTTCCTTTGCAAGCAGGATTAATTTACCAGTCTTTTGGAACAGGGGATGAATATAGTTATATAGAAGAAGTTGCTTCAGGTACAGGATATGCAGGCAGTGAATATATAATGAAAAAAGGAGAGACCGATTTTCTGGATACTTTAGCTATCAAAATGAAAGTGAATACTAATAAATGTGCTCCCTTGATAAATGAAGGTGCCATTACTTATACCCACGCGGGCTTGCTTGCCGGTAATAAAAATGAAGTTACTTTGCAATTGGATAAAAAACTTTCTTCTTTATTTTATACTACAGGGATATTCACTTATCGCCAGCCGCTTGTTGGTCCGATGCCTTACTTACACGAAGGAACGGATGAAAACCCGGGTCCTGTTTGGTCTACACCCCGAGGTAAAGATGAACCTTTCTGGGTAAACAATGATAATCGCGAAGCAACAATATGTTCTTTATTTTTAACTTATGACCCAACCCCCGGATCATGGTTTTATAAATGGCAGCCCAATGTTCTTCAGGAATGGAATTTAAACCACGAAGAAGATGCCAGATTTGCTTTTGCTTTGGGTTATACCCTGTCTTATTTGCCCACTACTACTGATTTACAAACTTATGTTGATGAATCAGGAGAAAGTGTTTGGGAACCCAGTGCGACTCACGGGAGGTGGGCAACGAAAAAGCCTCTTTCTTTCATGACTCTTTTAAGTAAAGTCAATTTACCGAAGGATTATAAGTTTCTTATTTCTTTAAGAGCCGGGGAAGAATTATCCGATGGTATTTTTTCTTATACGCTCAATCAAAAAGAATGTAAACCTATTACCGGATTGCTTAGTACTACAGTAAGTTTGGCCAAAAATCCTTATTTGGCTGCTTTTACTTATCAACAAGGGGTATGGGGCCCGGAGGATTGGCATCGTACATACGGACAAACTTTTGATCGGGTGTATAAAGCTTCTTTAAGCCGCAATATCGGAGATTTTGAAGTAGGAATAGAATATTTAGGAACACGGGAAACAGACAGGAAATATATTACCGGAATGATTGGTGGGTTTGATGAGATAAAATTGTTTTGCATTTGGCGATTTGGGCTTTTTATTTCTCCGCCACCTCCGCTTGATACTAATCCCCCGCGTCTTCTTATAGAACCATTAAATTCTTTGTTTTCTCCTGACGGAGACGGCATAAATGATACGGTTGTTTTTCGTTTAATGGTTTCGGATGAATCGGAAATAAAAGAATGGCGGGTAGAAATTTTAAATAAGGAAGGGTATTTAATAAAACTATTTACTTCCATCAAATCACCTCCTTTCAGTATTGAATGGGACGGAAAGAGTGATTCCCCGGAAAAGGAAATTACGGCAGGAGAGTATAGCGTTCTTTTTAAAGCGGAAGACAGTGCGGAGAATAAAGCGACTGCTCCTTTAGTTTCCGTAAAAATAGAAATTGCTTCTAAGGAAATACCTAAAGAGATTAAAATAACTAAAGAGAAAGAAGGATTAAGGGTTAGTATAAAGGCAAGTATTCTTTTCGACCTTAATCGTGTAATATTAAAGAAATCTGCTTTTAGGGTTTTGGATAAAGCGGCGGAAATTCTCAAGTCTTATCCTAAAAATAAACTGAGAGTAGAAGGGCATGCCGATAGTATCGGCAGTGAAAGTTATAATCAAAAGTTATCTGAATTGCGTGCTCAGAGTGTAGCCGACTATTTTGTTAGTGAATGTGGAATTTCTTCTTCTCGAATGAATATAGTCGGATGGGGAGAGACAAAACCCATAGCGTCTAACGCTACCGAAGAAGGACGGGCTAAAAACAGAAGAGTAGAAATAATTATCCTTAAATTGAAAATTCAGGAGTAGAAAAAATGAAAATTTATCGTAAAATCGTGCAAAGAAGTTTTAAATATATAATTTTTTTGCCGCTTATTTTTATAGTTAGCTGCGAGTTAAATCCTTTAAATAAGCTCACCAATCCTACATTGGATGAATCGTTGGGAAATACTTCCTGGAATGACTGGGTAGTTTACGATGACGATTTAAAAGGGGTAGGTGGTACGATATATATGACCGGACCGCAGGGTCAGGAGATGGATTTTCGGGTTATGGGCAAAAGTCCTCCTCAAGGTGATATGTGTATGAAATATTCCTGGACAGGAGAGGATGTTTATGATTATGATACTAATGGAATGCAGCATTATTATTGTTGTTTGTCTTTAATTGTGGATGAGGATAGCCAGAGTTTTGGTAATACTTATAAGGATTTTACTCCCGGGGGATATACGAAAATTACTTTTTGGGCTAAAGGTGCCTTGTCTCTTAACACAAAAGTAAGTTTTTGCGGTCCTTACGATAAAATAGAGGTGACCAGTCTTACCAATACCTGGCAACAATATGAAATTGAGCCTCTAACTCAATTAACCAGTATTACTGCATATTTTAGTATAGTTTTTAGTTATAGTGGTGGAGAGATCCCCGGTGCAGGCGGGTTTGTGTATGTGGATGATATAAGGTATGTGAAATAGTCCATAGTCGATAGTCGACAGTCCATAGATTAAAAAAAGAAGCAAAAGTCCATAGTCCATAGACAAAACAAAAAGTTATGAGTTAAAAAAAATTAAAGACAAAAGATAAAGACAGTTTAGATTGGTTTAGATTAGTTCAATTAGTTAGAGAAGATAAAAAACAAAAAAATAAAAACTTGATTTATAGTTACCAGATTGTGTTATAATTAATGTAGTTGCCCAATTTACTTGTCCGCCAGTCTGTTTGGAGGATTGGGCTGTATCTGTTTATATTTCTGCCTGATACTTCGATTACACTCAGTACAAGTTCATCAGGCAACTACAAACTGAAAAAAAAATTCAAAACAAAAGACAAAGACAATTTTTCCCCCTTTGAAAAAGGGGGTTAGGGGGATTTAGTTAAAAGATGGGTGAATTTTAAAAAAAGTCAAGAGAGGGGAGGTGAAAAAACAGTGTGGATTTTGAAAAGGGGAATAAAAA
>JAUVLC010000037.1 GCA_030595925.1 Clostridia bacterium
GGAATTGGTAAATTAATTGGTGAAAAAGGTATTAAAATAGGTGTCGGGAAGAAAAAAAATTGAAAAATTGAACACGATTTTTTAATGAGGAAGTTTTTTATCAATTCAAAAACCAAAAAGTGCTACAACGCAAATAGCTCCCTTCTTTAATATATTGACAAAGGGAAAAAAGGTTGATATAATACAACCTATTATATAAATATTTTGAGGATTGTTTATGCAGGAAGTAAAAGTAAATAACATTAAAATTGGGGGAAATAATCCTCTGGTATTGATTGCCGGTCCTTGTGTAATGGAAGAAGAAACGAGTGTTCTTGAAATTGCACAATCTTTGGTTGATTTATCTTGCAAGCATGGAATTCCTTTTATTTTTAAAGCTTCTTATGAAAAAGATAATCGTGGTTCGGAAAAATCATATAATGGGCCTGGTTTAGAGAAAGGTCTGGAAATTTTATTTAAAATAAAAGAAAAATATAATATTCCTGTTTTATCCGATGTTCATCGGCAGGAAGATGTAGAGCCAGCCGCCGAAGTACTTGATATTATTCAAATACCTGCCTATCTTTGTCAACAGACAAGTTTATTACTAAAAGCGGCAAAAACCCAGAAACCGATAAATGTTAAAAAAGGACAATTTCTTGCTCCGGAAAATATGATTAGTGCGGTAAAGAAGATTGAGAGTGTTGGTAATAAGCAAATTCTTCTTACCGAAAGAGGTTCTTGTTTTGGTTATAATCGTCTTATTTCAGATATGTGTGCTATCCCTATTATGCAGAATCTCGGTTATCCGGTGGTTTTTGATTCTACGCATATACTTAGAATTTATGGTATTTCCAGTAGTGATCCCCGCGGAGGATTACCTCAATTTATTCCGCATTTAACCCGGGCGGCTGTAGCAGTTGGATGTGATGCGGTTTTTATTGAAACCCATCCACAACCGCGTATGGCTAAATGTGATGCGGCAAGTATGTTGCCTCTTGATTTGTTATCGGAGTTGCTTAAACAAATACTTGCTATAAGGGAGGCGTTGGGAAAAAGTGGGGGGAATTGAATTCATAAAACGAGCCGGAAAAATAAAAATGCTTATTCTTGATGTGGATGGGGTTTTAACCGGGGGGGAAATTATTTATGGGAATGATTCTTTTGAAATGAAGAAGTTTAATGTTCAGGATGGAATGGGTATTAGTATGGCCAAAAAAAGTGGAATATTATTAGGTATAATCACCGGCAGGGAATCCCTGGCAGTCCAAAGACGGGCAGAAGAATTAGGATTTGATGAAATATATCAAAATAGTCCGATAAAGATAAAAGCATATAAAGAAATTATAAAGAAAAGAAATTTAAAAAATGAGGAAATAATTTATGTTGGGGACGATTTACAGGATATCCCTGTGTTAAAAAGAGTTGGAATATCCTGCAGCGTAGCTAATGGGGTTGGGGAAGTTAAAGAATTAGTTGATTATGTAGCAACTAAAAAGGGAGGTGACGGCGGAGTTAGAGAGATAATTGATTGGTTTTTGGATTTAAGAGGGGAAAAACAAAAAATTTTAGATAGTTATTATAATGGATAATAAAGGAGTTATAGAATAATGAAGATATTTGTTGATTCGGCAAACATTGAGGAAATAAAGAGTTTTAAAAGTTTAGGATTGGTAGATGGGGTAACCACCAATCCGACTTTAATTGCTAAGGAGAAGGGTGATTTTAAAGAGATTATTAGAAATATTTGTAAAGAGGTTGAAGTCCCGGTAAATGCTGAGGTAGTAAGTCTTGATTGTGATGGAATTGTTAAAGAAGCCAAAGAGATTATTCCGTGGGGGGATAATATTGTTATAAAAATTCCTATGACTAAAGAGGGGCTTAAAGCGGTAAATATTTTGTCTAAAGAAGGGATAAAAACTAATGTTACCTTGATATTTACTGCGGCACAGGCATTATTGGCAGCGAAAGCAGGTGCTACTTATGTTTGTCCTTTTGTGGGGAGATTAGATGACCTTAGTCAGGTTGGAATGGAAACTGTAGGACTGATAGCTGATGTGTTTTCGATTTATGATGAAATTAGGACTGAAATTATTGTTGCCAGTATTCGTAGTCCATTGCATGTAATAGATGCTGCTTTAGTAGGGGCACATATTGTTACCATCCCGGCTAAAGTTATTGAACAAATGTTTAAACACCCGCTTACTGATAAAGGGGTTGAGAAATTTCTAAAAGATGCAGGAAAATGAATTAAATACTTTTTGTTGTGGTAAATAACGGTGGAATGAATGATTTTAAGGTTTGATGATGAAATGGTATAAATTACTTAAGCGTTGGTTTGTTTATAAATTATTCAAATCTTTTCAATTTGTGGTTTGTCTTTTGCCCTTACGTATAGCAGTGTGGTGTGGGGGACAGTTTGGATGGTTCGTTTATTATCTTTTATTCCGGGAAAGGAAAGTTACTCTGGATAATTTAAGAAAAAGTTTTCCGGATAAAGGGTGGAAGGAAATAAAAAGAATAGGTAAAGAAGTTTTTGTCAATCAAGGTAAAAATTTTTGCGAAGTGTTGTTTTTTTTTAAATTCACGAAGAATGATATTGTGAATTTAGTGAAAGCAGAGGGACTAGAGCATATTGACAGGGCTTTAAAAGAAGGGAAACAAGTAATTTATTTTACCGGCCATTTGGGGAATTGGGAATTAATGGCGGCATATCTTTCTTCCAGAGGGTACCCTTTAAATGTTATTGCCCGGAAGGTTTATGATGAAAGATTTAATAAAATATTACTGGATTTAAGGGGGACTAAAGGGACAAAAACCATTTTGCGAGATGAGTCACCTAAAAAGATTTTAAAGGCTTTAAAGCGAAAAGAAATTATTGGAATGCTTATTGATCAGGATACCAGCAGGGTGCAGAGTGTTTTTGTTGATTTTTTTGGTCGTCCGGCTTATACTCCGATTGGAACGGCGATGTTTGCTTGCAGGAGAAATGTCGTAGTTATCCCGGGTTTTATTGTGAGAAGGGGAAAAAGACATTATCTAAAGATCGAACAACCGGTTGAATTAATCAAAAAAGAAAAAAAAGAAGAGGAAATTAGAGAGAATACCCAAAAATTAACTAAAATCATAGAATCCTGGGTGAGATTATATCCGCAACAGTGGGTTTGGATGCATAAAAGATGGAAAAGGAAACCAGGATTTAATAATTTGGAAAAAAGAAACATTCATTAATAATATATGTGAATTTTAAATTTATTTTTATTAAATAAAAGTTTCAAATTATTTAGTAGATGTTTAATTGAAAAAATATGATTACAAAAAAAAAGATTGAATGTTTTTTTGTTTTATTATTGTTCGTAGTGATGTTTGTCTTTACTGCTTGTGTGAAAAGTAAAAAAGGAAAAATTGAAGGGGTTAAAACCGTATTTGATCAAACAATCAACAAATTTACCGTTGTTCAGACCAAAATGGGCAAAGAAGAATGGAAATTGGAAGCCCAAACTGCAAAAATTGATGAAAAAGAAGAGTCTTGTATAGTTTATAAACCCTGGGTGGAAATATACGATGAGGGGGAAGTGGTTTCTGTTTTGAGTGCCGATAAAGGGATGATTTGTTCGGATACGGGAAATATGGAAGTAGAAGGCAATGTTGAAATACATTCTTTAGTGAATGATATAAAAATTCGCACACAAAAGATAAGATGGGATAGTAAGAAAGAATTAATTATTTCAGATGATTTCATTGAGGAAGAAAGAGAAAATGTTTTTATTACCGGTTGGGGTTTGGAAGCAACCCCGGATCTTAATAAAATAGTAATTAAAAGAGATATAAAAGTAAGAATAAGGGGGAAATAAACAATGGAACAAAAAATTGTGGGGTTTTGCCTGATTAATCTTTTTTTATGTTGTTTGATTTTGTTTTCACATGCGAAGTCAAAAAAAGAAGATGTTACTATAACAGCTGACCAAATGGAGATTTTACAAAAAGAGGATGTTTTTTCATTTTTTGGAAACGTAAAATTGATTCAGGGAAAAAACATTATTACTGCTGATAGAATGAAAAATTTCGAAAAAAAAGGGGTGGTAAAAGGGGAAGGGAATGTTTATTTTTTAGGCACTGTAAAAGACAATGAAAAAGTGGAAGTTTATGGAGAAAAAGTTGTTTATTATAAAAATAGAAATTATGGGGTAATTACCGGAAACCCAAGAATGATAAGGAAAGCAATTGATAATTTAGGAGAGAAACAAGTTGTTGTTACCTGTGAAAGGATTGAAGCGGATTTAAATAAGGAAGAAGTTTTCGCTTTAGGGAATGTTAGATTTTCTAGGGAAAGTGTAAAAGGAGAGGGAGAAAAAGGCACGTATTTTAATAAAACGAAAAAAATGATTTTATCCGGTAGCCCTCAAATCTTTTACGAAGATGAAAAAAATACAAGTACTTATGAAGCGGACGAAATAACTATTTTGGTAAATAGAAAAAAGATATTTTTAGAAGGGAATGTTATCGGAACGGTTGTTCCCAGGGGGCGAAATTAGAATTTATGAAATTGTATGCTTCTAATTTAACGAAAAGTTTTGGCCGTCGTCGAGTGGTGGATGAAGTGGCTATTGAAGTAAATGAAGGTGAAGTTGTCGGTTTGTTAGGTCCTAATGGAGCAGGCAAAAGTACTACTTTTTATATGATTGTTGGTTTACTAAAATCTGATAATGGTACTATCTTTATGGGAGATGATGATATTACCCATTTGCCGATGTATAAACGAGCAAGAAAAGGCCTGGGATATTTATCACAGGAACCATCGATTTTTCGTGGTTTAACTGTGGAAGAAAATATTTTAGCAATATTAGAAACATTATCCTTGACTAAAAAAGAGAAAAAAGAAAAATTGAATTTTTTTTTATCGGAATTAGGGATTAGCCGGTTATCTAAGAATAAAGCATATTCTTTATCGGGTGGAGAGAAAAGGCGGGTGGAAATATCTCGTGCATTAGTGACAGAACCAAAGTTTATTTTATTGGATGAGCCTTTTACTGGCATCGATCCTCTTGCTGTTATGGATATTCAAAAGATTATTGCTCGTCTTAAAGAGAAGAATTTAGGTGTATTGATTACGGATCATAGAGTAAGGGAAACGTTGGAAATTATCAACCGGGCTTATATAATTTATGAGGGTAAAATATTATTTCAGGGGACGGCAAGTGATTTGATTAAAAATGAAAAGGCCAAAGAAGTTTATTTAGGGGAAAATTTTAAATTATAAAAAGGAGGAAAGATGATTGTAAATATAACTACCAGACAGATGAAATTGACTGTTCAACTGCGAAATTATGTCTATAAAAAAGCTGAAAAAATTAAAAAATATTTAAATCGAGTGGTGAACACTGAATTAGTTTTACACATTGAAAAACATTTATATGTTGCTGAAGTTTTTATCCAGAGTAGGGGAGAGCATATTCGGGCAAAAGAAAAGGCGGAAGATGTGTATTCAGCAATAGATAAAGTAATGGATAAGTTGGTAAAACAACTGAAGAAGTATAAAGAAAAATTAAAGGAACATCGGAAAGATAAACGCCATGGCCGGAAATCGACAGCAGATTCTCTTGAGGAAAAAATAAGATCTTTAAATGTTGATTTGATTCCAAAGAAAATGAAAGTAAAGGCTATGTCTGTAGAGGAAGCCCTTTCCTTTATGGAAACCAGTAAAGATGATTTTTTTGTATTTGTAAATAGTGATACGGATGTAATTAATATGTTTTTCCGAAAGGAGCAAAAAAAATATGAAATAATAGAATTTCAAATGTAGGGTTTAATTACAAAAGATAATTAGTATAAAAAGGAGAAGAATAAATGAAAATTCTTGATTTTTTGTGTAAAAATGCCGTAACTGCAGATTTAAAAAGTCAGAACAAAAAGGAAGCAATAGAAGAATTAGTAGGGCTTTTATATAAAGCTAAAAAAATAAAAAACAAAGAAAAAGTGGTTAAAATTTTAATAGAGAGAGAAAAGTTAGGTTCTACCGGTATTGGGCAAGGGATTGCTATTCCTCATGGAAAATCAAGCGGGGTAACTAATATTATTGCTGCCTTTGGTGTTTCTAAAAATGGTGTTAAATTTGATGCCCTTGACGGAGAATCGGTTTATTTGATTTTTTTGCTTATTGCGCCACCCGATTTAGCCGGTGTTCACCTTAAAGCATTGGCTAAAATTTCAAGGCTCCTAAAAGATAAATTTTTTCGTCAGGCATTAAGAAATGCTGCCAGTGTTGATGAAATAATAAAAATCATTAAAGAAGAGGATGAATACTGACGATACTTAACGTATAAACTTAAAACAGCAAAAACAGGATTAAATAAATTTAGTGAAATTTTGGGTGCTATTATGTTGGGAATTGAAGTAAGTAAATTATTTACAGAAGGTAAAAAAAAGTTTAAATTAGAACTTCTTAGCGGAGAAGAAGGATTAGATAAAAAAATTAGAGTATGTGAGATTAACCGTCCGGGGCTTGCGTTGACGGGTTATTTTGATGATTTTCCTTTTGAAAGATTGCAAGTTTTGGGTAATGGTGAAATGTCTTATTTGCGGAAATTATTTCCTCAAAAAAGAGAACAAGTATTAAACGAATTACTTTCTTATAAAATACCGTGCCTTGTAATTACACGTAACCTGGATTTTCCACAAGAATTGGTAGATGTTGCCCGGAAGAAAAAAATTTCATTGTTTAGAACCTCCCTTTTAACTTCTAAATTTATCAGCAGGATTACAACTTATTTGGAAGATAAATTTGCTCCCAGAACAACTATATTAGGGGTATTAGTAGAAGTTTATGGGATGGGAGTGTTAATTTTAGGGGATAGTGGTGTTGGAAAAAGCGAATGTGCTTTAGAACTAGTAAAAAGAGGGCATCGTTTGATTGCTGATGATGTCGTTGATATAACCAAAAAAACAGGGGAATTCTTAGTGGGTAGTGGTAATGAATTAATTCGTCATCATATGGAAGTAAGAGGTTTAGGAATTATTAATGTTGCGACCCTTTTTGGTATGGGAGCAGTCAAAGATGTTAATTCTATAGAATTGATTATTCGTTTGGAAGAATGGCGGGAAAATAAAGTTTATGACCGTTTAGGTTTGGATGAAAAAGTAATTAGTATTTTAGGAATAAGATTGTCGGAATTACTTATTCCGGTCAGGCCGGGCAGAAATACTGCAATAATTATAGAAGTTGCTGCTATGAACCAAAGGCTGAAAAATGAAGGGCGACATAGTGCTTATGAGTTAAATAAGCGGTTAATTCGTGAAATGAAATTGAAAAGAGATAAAAAAAGTGAAAATTGATATAGAATTTTTGATTATTACCGGGATTTCCGGTGCGGGAAAAAGTCAGACAATAAAATGTTTGGAAGATATAGGTTTTTTTTGTGTTGATAATCTGCCGACTGTTCTTATTCCTAAATTTGCAGAGTTTTGCCTAAAATCAGGAAATAAAATTATTAAAGTAGCTTTAGGAATTGATATAAGGGAAGGAAAATTTTTAAATAATTTGTTTAATGCTTTAGAAAAAATAAAAAAAATGAAAATTGATTATAAGATAATTTTTTTGGATGCCTCTGATGAAATTTTAGTTCGCCGGTATAGTGAAACAAGAAGAATACATCCTTTAGCTAAGAATAAGGAAGCAATCTTGAGTGGAATTAAAAAGGAAAGGAATAAATTACAGGAATTCAAAGGGAAAGCAGATAGAATCGTTGATACTACAAATTTCAATCTTAGTGAATTAAAGGAAAGTATTACTTCTTTTTGTTTAAATATAAAAGAGAAAATGGTGCTTAATTTTAGTTTGCTTTCTTTTGGATATAAATATGGCATTCCTATGGATGTAGATATTATTATGGATGTTAGATTTTTACCTAATCCACAATATGTAGAAAGTATAAGCCGTTTTACAGGTAATGAAATTGAAGTTCGTGATTTTGTATTAAATAAAAGTTCTACTAAAAAATTCTTGAAAAAATTTTTTGATTTAATAATATTCTTATTGCCGTGTTATATAAAGGAAGGAAAGTCTTATTTGTCTATCGCTGTTGGATGTACGGGGGGGAGGCATCGTTCTGTAGTGATTGTTAATGAATTGAAAAATCTTTTAGAAAAAAAGGGTGTAAATATAAAAGTGCGGCACCGTGATATAGAAAAAAAATAAGTTTATTTTTTTATTGTCTAAAATGTGAAATTGTGAAAAAATTGAAGGAGTTAAAGTTTAAAAGAGAATAATGTTAATGAAAAAACAAGAAAATGGATTAATAGGAATAGTAATTATTACTCATTGCAATTTTGGTAAAGAGTTGTTTTCCGTAGCAGAAGAAATTATAGGTAATCAGGAAAAAGTAGAAGTCGTTTCTTTGTTTTCTAATGATAATTTGGATACAGCAAGAAAAAAACTAAAGGAAGCAAAAGAAAAAGTATGCGGGGAAAAAGGAATATTGATTTTTGCTGATATGTTTGGAGGAACACCTTGTAATGCCTGTTTTTCTTTTATACAAGAAGACAAATTAGAGGTTATAAGCGGTGTTAATTTGCCGATTTTATTAAAAACATTTTCACTTCGGTCAAATATGGAACTTTCCTTGCTGGTTAAAGAGATTTGTCGGAAAGGCAGAGAAAGCATAGTAGATACCAAAAGTGTTTTTTTAGAGAGGTTAGAAAAAAAGTGAATTTAGTTTTAATACGTATAGATGATCGGCTTATTCATGGTCAAATAGTGGAGGGATGGCTTAAACATATTGATGTGAATTGTATTATGATTGTTAATGATAAAATATCACATGATCCAATGCAAAAAGTTTTATTTAATATGGTCGTTCCTTCTTATATTAAAGTTGAAGTTTTTAGTTTTGAAGAAGTTGCGGAAAGAGTGAGAAATAGATATTTTGATAAACATAATTTTTTGATTCTGGTGATCTCTCCCCATGATGTCTTGAGATTGATAAAAGCAGGGTTAGAATTGGATTCTGTTAATGTGGGTGGGATGCATTATTCATCAGGGAAAAAATATATTTTGCCTTCTATTTCAATTGATGAAGAAGATAAAAATGCTTTTTTAAAACTTGAACAGTTAGGAATAAATTTAGAAGTGAGATTACTTCCATTGGATGATCGCAAAAATATTATGGATTATATTAAATAAAGGAGACAATTGGTAGTCTATTATTCTGGAATAATAGACTACAGGTATATACCCTGGAAATTAGAGTATTACGAAGACCTGGAAGGTAGATTTATATTTTATTGGTGAAGAGTGAAAAATGGAAAAAATATACTTTATTTTTGGAATTCATAACCATCAACCTGTAGGAAATTTTGAACATGTTTTTCATTGGGCATGTAAAAATGCTTATTTACCCTTTTTTAACGTATTAAAAGATTATCCTGATGTGAAAATAACTTTACATTGTTCGGGAATTCTTTTTTCCTGGATAAAGAAAAATTATCCTGCTTTATTAGAGGAGATTGTTTTAATGGTAGATAGTGGGCAAGTAGAGGTAATGACCGGGGGGTTTTATGAGCCCATATTACCTTTTTTGCCTGATAGGGATAAAATAGGGCAAATTGAAAAACTAACTAAATTTATAAAAGAGAATATAGGTTGCCAGCCAAAGGGGATATGGTTGGCGGAGAGGATTTGGGATCAACATCTGGTTAAAGCATTGGTTGAAACAGGTATAGAATATGTTGCCCTTGATGATACCCATTTTAAAATGGCTGGTCTTGGTGATGCGGATTTAGGAGGATATTATACCACAGAGCAAGAGGGGGAGACTTTAAAAATTTTTCCCATTAGTAAAAAGTTGCGTTATATGATTCCATTTGCCATGCCGAATGATATTTTGGAGTACTTTAAAAATAAAGCCAATGAAGGAAGCTCTCTCTTAGTAATGGCGGATGATGGAGAAAAGTTTGGAGTTTGGCCTGAAACTTTTAAGCATGTTTATCAGGATGGGTGGTTAAGGAATTTTTTTAATATGTTGGAAGAGAATAAAAAGTGGTTGATTTCTACTACTTTTTCCGAGTATTTAAAAACTCACAAATCAAAAGGAAGAATATATTTGCCTATGGCTTCTTATGAAGAAATGATGGAATGGTCATTACCGCCTTTGGCTCAAATGGAATTAGAAGATTTGAAAGAGAAAGTAAAACATTTTCCCGATGTAGAGCAATGGAATAAATTCTTGAAGGGTGGTCTCTGGTGGAATTTTTTTACCAAATACTCGGAAAGCAATAATATGCATAAGAAAATGTTATATATGAGCAAAAAAGTTAATAAAATGAAAAATATGGTTAAAAAAAGAAAAGATACAACTGCTAAAGCAGATTTAAAAAAAGCTTGTGATGAACTCTGGCAGGGACAATGTAATTGTTCTTATTGGCATGGTGTTTTTGGAGGGCTTTATCTGGGACATTTGCGTAAGGCAATTTATGAACATTTAATTAAAGCAGAAAAAATTACTGATTTATATTTTAATTCCGCAAAGGATTTTTGGCAGAAGGTGGAACAGATAGATTTTGATGGTGATGGGGAAGAAGAAATTTTAGTGAGAAATTCTGTGTTTAATTTTTATTTTGATTTAAATAAAGGCGGTTCTTTATTTGAATTGGATTATAAACCTAAAAATATTAATATTATCAACACGTTAAAAAGGACTAAAGAAGCATATCATCGGAGGGTATTGGATTATTCCGGGAATATAAAAGAAACAAATTTTTCTCAACCGGCATCTATTCATAATTCGGTCATAGCCAAAGAAAAAGGATTAGAAGATTATTTGGCTTATGATTGGTATTCCAGAAGTTGTTTAGTGGATCATTTTTTTCATCCAGATGTTGATTTTAATGGTTTTAAAAGGTGTCATTATGGAGAACAAGGCGATTTTATTAATCAGCCATATATTTCTCGGTTGAAAAAAGAAAAAAATAAAATAATTCTGGGTTTGGAAAGAGAAGGTAATGTGTGGGTGGAAGATGAAATGGTCCCTGTTTATGTGAAAAAAAATATTACTTTTCATAAAGAAGGACTGCTGATTAATTATGAAATTATTAATTTGGGGAAGAACTTGATTTCTGTTTGGTTTGCTTCTGAATTTAATTTTTCTTTTTCTAATTCCGATGATTTTCAATGTCATTATTATATCCCGGAAATTACTTTAGAAAACAACTTGTTTTCTTCTTCCGGCAAGACCCCTGAAATTTCTCAATTCGGAATGAAAGATAAATACTATGGATTGGATATAAATATGACCTTTAATTTTCCTTGTTCGGTATGGTATTTTCCAATAGAAACTGTTTCTTTATCAGAAGGAGGGCTGGAAAAAAGATATCAGGGGTCAGTGGTTTTACCTAACTGGAAAATAAAACTGAAAAGCGATCAGTCCTTCAAATTTGAGATCAATAAATTAATAAGAAGCTATGATAATTCCGGCTAATTGGTTTTTTTGTACGATGTTTTTATTATTATTCTTGTCGTTGTGTAATAATGGGTATGTTTTGAAATTAAAGAAGGTAGATAATGTTTTATAAAATTTTGTGGATAAGCATTATTGGTGGAATATTAAATCTGGATTTTCGGGCAATGGGGCAATTTATGCTTTATCGTCCTTTTGTTGCCGGAGCTATTATTGGCTTAATATTAGGTGATATCCAAACAGGTGTTTTCATTGGGATATTGGTGGAGTTGATTTGGATAAGTAATATTTCTATGGGAGTGGCGATTCCCTGGAATGTAGGGGCAATAGGAGTAATATCCGTTGGTTCGGTTTTTTTATCCGGAGAATTTTCAGGAGAGGCTGTAGTTTTGTCAATAGCTTTAGCTATTCCTTTTGGATGGCTATTTAAGAAAGTGGATATTTGGTATCGGCATAAAAATGAGTTATGTAATCGTTGGATTGAACAATGGATAGAAAAAGACAAATTGTATAGGGTTTTTTTACTTAATTGGGCAGTAATATTAGCTATTTTTCTTAGTTCTTTTTTGTTTTATTTTATTTCTTTTTTGTTTACTACCCGTATCCTGCTTGGTATTTTAAAAATTATAAATTTTCCTTTAAAAAAAGGATTACGGTTTGCTTATGAATTGTTACCTTTTTTGGGGTTTGCTATAGCGTGGAATACCTTTGCTTTAAAATCAGTGATGCCAAGAGGAAAAAAATAAGCATTGTTTTATTTAAAATAAAAATAGATTTTGCGAAGTGTAAGAATAAAATATTTACCGGGATAAACAAAAAATGAATGATAATCCACAAAAAATAAGAATAGTTGACTTGTTTTTTGCTTCTGTGCGTTCTTTTTTCTTAGAAGTATTTTGGAATTTTGAGCGGATGCAAAATTTAGGGTGTATATATGTTCTTTCTCCTATAATTAAGAAACTTTATCCGGTGGAAAACCAGAGAAAGGAAATTTTACGACAGCATTTGGAGTTTTTCAATACTCATCCTTATATGGCGGCTCCTTTACTGGGAATAATTATTGCTCTGGAAGAGGAAGCAGCTTTTAAAAAGGATAGATGTCCTGAATTTATTTTGCGAATCAAGTCATGTATGGCCGGTCCTTTTGCGGCATTGGGGGATTCTTTTTTTTGGGCTACCTGGCGTCCTTTTACTTCTGTAATAGGAATATGTCTTTTTTTTTTAAATAGGGAAAAAACTTTTATTTATTGGGTGGCCCCCGGTCTTTTTTTGGTTTTTTATAATATCGTTCATTTAATTGTACAAAACATAGGGTTATGGGTAGGATATTTTTTGAAAACACAATTAATAGAGGTTGTAAGCAGAACAAATTGTTTAAGAGTTATACATTTACTCCGTTTAATTGGGTTATGTTTTTTAGGAATAATTTTATTTGTTTTTTTAAATAATGATTTACTTGTATGGAATAAAAAAATTCTTTTTTTGGGCTCTTTTATGGTTTTTTCTTTTTTGGGTTATCGGGAATGGTCACAAACTAAATTATTTTATGGTCTAATATTTGGGTCCATTTTGATTTCGTATTTTAATTTAATTTGATCAAAAAAAGAAGGTAAAATGGTAAAAAATATATTTAGGATAGAGAACAAATTAGGGTTACATGCACGTTCTGCAGCAACTTTTGTTCAATTAGCCAATAGATTCGAATCTAAAATATGGGTAAGCCGTGTGGATAAAAAAGAGCAGAAAGTAAATGGTAAAAGTATTATGGGCTTAATGATGTTGGCTGCAGAATTTAAGAGTAAAATTTTGATTGTTGCCCAAGGGAAAGATGAGCAAGAAGCTTTAAATCTATTGGGAGATTTAATCAATAATAAATTTGGTGAAGAATAATTATATTGTTTTTAGAGAAGAGGAGATGAATTATGTATAGAGGGATTGCTGCTTCTCCGGGTATTGCTATTGGGCGAGTATTTCTTTTAGAAGAGGATGATTTTGTTATTCAAAAAAAGAAAATTACCGATGAAAAATTAGAAATTTCCCGTTTTCGAAATGCATTGAACAAAGCTAAACAGGAAATGATTCAAACTAAAAAAAGAGCTTTACAACGGTTAGGGAAAAAGCATGCTCGATTATTTGATGCCTATATTTTAATTCTTGATGATACTATGTTGCGACAGGATACGATTGAATTGATTGTAAAGGAGAAAGTTTCCGCAGAGTATGCATTGCATCAGGTAATGGAAAAAGTACTGCTTTTTTTTAAAGAAATTGATGATGAATATTTTAAAGAAAGAGGGCAGGATATTTATGATGTAGGACGTAAAGTATTAAGGCATCTCCTGGGGCACGAAAAAAAAGTTTTATCCCAATTAGAATCTCAGGTAATAGTAATATCGCATAATCTAACCCCTTCGGATACTATTGCTATGAGAGAGGAGAAAGTAATTGGATTCGCCACTGATATAGGGGGGGAAACTTCCCATGTAGCTATTATGGCTCATTCATTGGAAATTCCGGCTGTGGTAGGATTAAAGGATATTACAAAAAGTGTTAAAAATGACGACATGATTATTATTGACGGCAATCAAGGAATAGTTATTCTTAATCCAGATCCCATTACTATAAAAAATTATTATGGGGAACAGCAGATATTTCTTGCGGAAGAAAAAGATTTAGAAAAACTAAAAGATTTGCCGGCAGTTACCTTAGATGGACATGAAATCAATTTAGTTGCTAATATTGAAGTCCCCGAAGAAATAAAATCTGTTTTATTTCATGGAGCCAGTGGAGTGGGATTATATAGGACTGAATACTTATATATGAATAGAAAAGATTTTCCTACCGAGGAAGAACAATATGAAAGCTATAAAGCAGTGGCAAAAAATATGTTGCCTTATTCGGTAACAATCAGAACACTGGATTTAGGCGGGGATAAAGTGACACAACAATTTAAATTTGCTCCGGAAAGAAATCCCTTTTTAGGTTTGAGAGCTATCCGCTTGTGTTTAAAATATCCGGATATTTTTAAAACTCAATTGCGTGCGATTTTACGGGCCAGTACAGAGGGTAAGTTGAAGATTATGTATCCGATGATTTCAGGAATTGAAGAATTACGCCAGGCAAATATGGTTTTGGAAGAAGTAAAAGAAGATTTAAGGAAAAAAAGAATTGATTTTGATAATGAGATAGAAGTCGGGGTAATGATAGAGGTTCCTTCTGCCGCTTTGATAGTAGATATTTTAGTTCAGGAATCTGATTTTTTAAGTATTGGAACTAATGATTTAATTCAATATTCGTTAGCGGTAGATAGAGTAAACGAAAATGTGACTAACTTGTATAATCCTTTGCATTTATCGATTTTGCGTCTCTTAAAGAGAATTATTCAGGCAGGAGAGAAGACCGGTAAATGGGTGGCCATGTGTGGAGAAATGGCTGCTGATCCATCTGTAACGATGATACTTTTAGGTTTGGGATTAAGAGAGTTTAGTATGAGCGCGATTAGCGTTCCAAAAATAAAGAGAATTATTAGATCAATAAAAATGGAAGAAAGCAAACAATTAGCTGATGAAATTATGAGCTTATCGGATAATTATCAGATAAGAGAAGTTTTAAGAAAAAGAGGGATAGAAATATGATTTATTCTAAAATGTTTGATTATTTGATAAGATTTCCTCAGCAGTGTAAGAATTCAATAGCAATATCCGATACTTTTTGGGATGGTTTTCTTGAGAAAGGGGAGCACGATTCTATTGTTGTCGTTTGTGGGGGATTGGATGGAAGGGATTTTAGAGAAACAAATAAAATACAAAGAGAAATTAATAATGTTGTTGCTTGTGGTATGGGGGGGTCGGGAATTGGAGGGGATTTATTAAATGATTACTTAAATAAAAAAATGACAATTCCTTTTTTTGTTAACCATGGGGATAAATTTCCTTCATGGATAGATAGGAAGAGCTTGGTTTTTGTAACAAGTTATTCGGGGAATACCCAGGAAACCTTGAATAATTATTATGATGCCCGAAAAAAAAATGCCTGGATATTTGCTATTACTTCAGGTGGAAAATTAGAAGAACAATGTTTAAAAGACAATGTCCCTTGTATTAAAGTGCCGAAGGGATTTCCTCCCCGAAGCAGTTTGGGTTTTCTTTTTTTTCCCTTGTTAAAAGGATTGGAAAAATTGCAGTTAATAGATGAAAAAGAAGGGCAGGAAGAAGAAGTATTAAGTGTGTTAGAAAAAGTTGTTTCGGATATATCCCCTGAAATTTTAGGGAAAGATAATTTAGCCAGAGAAATTGCCTGTTCTATCGGAAATAAGATTCCCATAATTTATGGGGCAAGTTATTTAAACGTTTGTATCAATCGTTGGAAAAATCAGTTTAACGAAAATTCTAAGGCGTTTGTTTTGACTAATTTATTTCCCGGACTTGATCATAATGAGATAGAAGCTTGGGGACAAAAAAAAGAATTACTGGAAAAAGTTCATTTGATTCTTTTAAGAGATACCCTGGAAAGCGAAAATATAAAAAAATGGATAGAGATTTTTAAAACTATTGTTGAACGAAGAGGAATTAAATTTGATGAAATTAGGTCACAGGGAAATACGCTGCTTGCCCGTTTATTTTCTTTGATTTTATTTGGTGACTTTGTAAGCATGTATTTGGCTGAAAGAAGAGGAGTGGATCCTTCTTTTACGCCTTTAATTGATTTTTTGAAGAAAAATTTATAATTTATTTAATTTGTTGTGAAAAAATGACATTAAAAAGTGTTTTTTTATTTGTGGTTTTTTTGAAACAATTAATTACTCCGTAGACAGTTGAGGGGAATTAAACTCGATACCCTTTGACTGAGTTTATCCTGAGCATTTTGCTTTACTCAGCATAAACTCAGCTGAAATATGCAGGGTCAATTCGACTACAGAGTTTTTTCAGCAAGCTGAAGGAAAATTAAACACTCGACCCTCCGACTTCTTTCAGTCGTCGAAGGGTCAATTCGACTACAGAGTTTTTTCAGAAAAAAACTCTAAGTCTCATTGAAATTAAAAGGAGAAATTGAAATTGGTAACGGATTTGTCGAATATAAGGAATTTTTCTATTATTGCCCATATTGATCATGGAAAATCTACTTTAGCCGATAGAATTTTGGAATTTACTAAGACCGTAAATCCCCGTCGGATGAAAGAACAGGTTTTAGATGAAATGGAATTGGAAAGAGAACGGGGTATTACTATTAAAGCGAAGGCTATCAGATTGAAGTATTATGCGGAGGATGGAAAAGAATATATTTTAAATTTAATTGATACCCCGGGACACGTAGATTTTACTTATGAAGTTTCCCGTAGTATGGCTGCATGTGAAGGAGTTCTTTTGTTAATAGATGCTTCTCAGGGAATTGAAGCACAAACTATTGCTAATGTGCATTTAGCAAGGCAGAATAATTTATTGATTGTTCCCGTAATAAATAAAATTGATTTACCCCATGCTGATGTAGAAAGTGTAAAAAAACAAATTGTGAATACCCTGGGATTAGAAGATGAGCCTATTTTAACTAGTGCTAAAGAAGGAATAGGGACTAAAGAAGTATTAGAAAGTGTTGTGAAAAGGATTCCTTCTCCCCGGGGAGATAAAAAAAAACCTTTACGGGCATTAATTTTTGATTCTGTGTTTGATGCTTATCAGGGGGTAATAATTTATATAAGAGTATTAGATGGGGTAATTAAACCAAACATGAAAATTAAAATGATGCTTTCGGGGTTCGTTTTTGAAGTCCTGCAGGTAGGAATGTTTCATTTAAAGCTTTTGCCTTCTCTGGAACTTTCCAGTGGAGAAGTAGGGTATTTGATGGCAGGAATAAAAGATGTGCATAAAGTAAAGGTCGGAGATACTATTACTGATTATTTGAATCCTGCTTCTCAACCGCATCCTGGGTATAGAGAAATAAATCCTTTTGTTTTTTGCGGATTATATCCGATAAATCCCGTTGATTATGATCTTTTAAGACAGGCGTTAGAAAAATTAAATCTGTGTGATTCTTCTTTTTCGTTTAGTCCGGAGACTTCTTCTGCTCTGGGATTTGGGTTTCGATGTGGGTTTTTAGGTTTGTTGCATATGGATATTATAAAAGAAAGATTGGAAAGGGAATATGATTTAAATTTAGTAATTACTGCTCCGAATGTTATTTATCGTCTTGTTCTTATCAGTGGGGAAATTTCCGAAATAGATAATCCTGCTCTGTTTCCTTCTATTAACCGGATTAAAGATATGCTGGAACCTTATATTAAAGGTACGATTGTTTTACCTGTACAATTTGTAGGGGCCATAATGGGGTTAGTTAAGGATTATAGGGGTATTTTTATTGATATGCAATATATAACTTCTCAACAGGTGATTTTAGTTTATGAATTGCCTTTGGCTGAAATTGTTATTGATTTTTATGATAAAATGAAATCGGTGAGTAAAGGATATGCTTCTTTTGATTACGAACAAATAGGATTTCGCAAATCAAATTTAGTGCGGTTGGATATTCTTATTAATCAGGAAGTAGTGGATGCGTTATCTTTTATTGTTCATAAGGATAAAGCTTTATTTATAGGGAGAAAAATGGTAGAGAGACTTCATAAACTTATTCCACGTCAACAATTTGAAGTTCCTATTCAGGCTCAAATAAATAATAAGATAGTAACCAGAGAAACAGTAAGAGCATTGCGAAAAGATGTAATCGCAAAGTGTTATGGAGGTGATATTTCCCGTAAACGAAAACTGTTGGAAAAACAAAAAGAAGGTAAAAAAAAGATGAAAAAGTTAGGAAGAGTGGAAATTCCGCAGGAAGCTTTTATAAGTGTACTTAAAATAAATGATTAAGAAAAATGAGTTATAATTTGCAATTCTTGCTAAAGGTAAAGGAGAGGAATAAAAATGCAACAGAAGGTTTTTTGGATAGGTATTTGTTTGATAGTAGCCAGTTTGGTTTTGAGATGGATGAGAAATAAATTTAAAGGTAAAATAATGACCAAAATTGTGAAGGAATGTTTAGAATGGGCGGATACGGGAATTGTAGCTCTTATTTTATCTTTTTTTATTATGACTTTTATTATTCAGGCGTTTGAGATTCCCTCCGGTTCTATGAGGAATACGCTTGTAGAAGGAGATCATCTTTTTGTTACTAAATTTATTTATGGCACACATATTCCTTTTACCGAAAAAGTAATCTGGAAAATAAAGAAACCTAAAAGAGGAGACATTATTGTTTTTAAATCTCCTACAGATCCTAAAAAGGATTTTATAAAAAGATGTATTGGTTTGCCGGGCGATAAAATAGAAATTAGAGATAAAAAAGTTTATGTTAATGATGAATATTTAAATGAATATTACACTATTTATATGGATTCTCATGTTTATACTTATACTAAGGATGATTCTTTTTTGTCAAAAAATTACCGGGTAAGGGATAATTTTGGGCCGATAGTTGTTCCGGAAGGATATTTTTTTATGATGGGAGATAATAGGGATTCCAGTTATGATAGTCGCTTCTGGGGTCCTTTGCCAAGTAAATATGTTAAAGGTAAAGCCTTGTTTTTGTATTGGCCGTTAAAGAGAATAAGGTTAATCAAATAGTTTTTATGGGAAAATCATATTTTAACTAAAATTTGCTATATCATTCGAAACACATTTTGTCTTCATTTTTTTGTTTTGGGAATTTGGGAGGTGTGGAGTTAAAGCAGGGAAAATAAAGGAAAAACATGTTTTTCTCTAGACGCATAATTTTACCCTTTGGGCACGCAAAAACAAGCTAAAAATGAAAAACTCGCTTTGCTCAAACAGTTCCATTTTTTTAACGCTTGTTAAAGGGTGGGCAAGCCCACCCCTACGCGAAAAATTTGCTAAGTCGTTCAAAACATATTTTACCTTCATTTTTTTGTTTTGGGATTTTGGGGGGTGTGGAGTTAAAGCAGGGAAAATAAAGGCGAAACATGTTTCTCTCTAGACGCATAATTTTACCCTATGGGCACGCAAAAACAAGCTAAAAATGAAAAACTCGCTTTGCTCAGACAGTTCCATTTTTTTAACGCTTGTTTCTGCTAAAATTTGCTAAGTCGTTCAAAACATATTTCACCTTCATTTTTTTGTTTTGAATTTGGGAGTTGTCTTTTTTCTTTTGCTATTTGCCATTCGCAGTTTGTTGTCTTTATCTATGGACTATTGACTGTGGACTATGGACTGTCTTTTGTCTTGAATTTTGTATTTGTCTTTTTTGTTTTTATCTATGGACTATCGACTCTGGACTATGGACTGTCTTTTGTCTTGAATTTTGTATTTGTCTTTTTTGTTTTTATCTATGGACTATCGACTGTGGACTATGGACTGTTTTTTGTCATAACAATGTATGACACGAATAAATCTTCCCCCTTTGAAAAAGGGGGGTAGGGGGATTTGTGACTATTTGGACACGGCATGCAAGAGTTAGGGGGTAGGACAGAACACTGGACAAGTAGTAAATTCTACGAGAAAAAGATATTTAAATAATTTTAATTTTTTATGAAAGAACCAAAAAATCTATGGTTGGCTTGTATATTCATATTCCTTTTTGTTTACGAAAGTGTTTTTATTGCAGTTTTAAGACAACAACTCTTCTTTCCGATTATTCAAACAAAAAAAACGATAAAGAAAAAAAAGTTAAACAGTATTTAAAAGCTCTTAGGAATGAATTAGGTAAATATAAAGGGAAAGTACTTCGGAGCATATATATAGGAGGAGGGACTCCGACTGTTCTTTCTTCTTTCCAAATAGAAAGTCTGTTTCAGTTTTGTTTCAATAATTTTTCATTTAAAAAAAACATAGAAATTACTGTAGAAGCCAATCCTGGTACGCTTAATAGGCAAAAACTTAAATCACTTAAAAAGGGAGGTGTAAATCGTTTAAGTATTGGCTTGCAGACTTTCGATGACAGGTTGCTTAAAAGTATAGGAAGAATCCATACGGAAAAACAATTTTTGGATAATTTTTATTTGGCCAGAAAGCTTGGTTTTGATAATATAAATGTCGACTTGATTTTTGCTCTACCCGGGCAAAGAATGTGTGATTGGGAAAAAACTCTAAAAAAAATAATAAATATAAAACCGGAGCATGTTTCTTTGTATTCTTTAAGTATTGATTGTGGTACAAGAATGTATTCTGATTTGAAGTCTGGAAAAATAAAGGCCTGTGATGAAGATTTAGAAGCGGATATGTATGAATATGCAATAAAAATATTGACAGAGAAAGGTTATCAACATTATGAGATTTCTAATTTTGCATTACCGTATAAAAGTTCAAAACACAATCAGGTTTATTGGGATAACAGGCAATATTTAGGCATAGGAGCGGGAGCGGTTAGTTTTTTGCATGGAATAAGATCAACCAATGTAGAGGACATAGACGAATATATCGATAAAGTAAATACCGATGAGGTTTGTTTGAAAAAAGAAAAACTTGCGGGGAAAAAAAGTATAGCGGAAAAAATAATTCTTGGATTAAGAATGCGAAAAGGGATAAAAGTCAGTAAACAAATAGAGAAAAATTTTGAAGGGACAATAGAAAAATTAGTTCATAGGGGTTTGTTGGAAAGAAAAAAGAAAAAGATGAGGCTTACTTACAAGGGTTTGTTGCTGGCGAATCAGGTGTTTATTGAGTTTTTATAAAGACACTAAGAAATATTTTTTAAATTTGACGGTAAAGTTGATAAAGAAATGAATTGGAAAAAAGACATTTGTTTTTCCCTGGAGGGAAAAACAATATTTACTGCAGGTTATATATGGTAGGAATATATTTTTTTAACGTTGGCGAGGAAAAGACTCTTTAGCAATAAATCATTGTAAGTGGGTAAAAAAACAGAAGACTATAAAATAATTTTTAAAAATAAACAAACTTGACAAGTCTTTTTCGCCATTTTTTTTATGATAGAGGTATGTGTCCGATGATAAAATAATCATTGGATAGCAATTTTTAGCACTAATTGTTATTTTCCGTTATTTCAGAAATTGTTTAAGTCTATCTTCATCTACCTGTCTGCGTGCAACGCACAGGCAGGAAAGATTCTTACCCGAGGCTTCGCCCCGAGGCAAGTCTGCGAGAATTTTAGT
>JAUVLC010000116.1 GCA_030595925.1 Clostridia bacterium
AAGAAAACTAAGTGAGTTAGGAATGCCGGTATCTTCTGATTTATTAAGATATAAACCAGCTACTATTATAAAACGTGCAGAATCGCTCAGGAAAATAGGAATCCCTTATGCTAAGATTACTCCGGAGGTTATTTTTATTCAAGATTATCTTGAACGTCTGGCAAAAGGAGAAGATGTTGGTGATAAATTAAGCGAGCGTATTATTGAGCTGAGTGAACGACCCGAAAACAGTCAAGCAATCGGAAAAATAATCGGAGAGATTAATAAGCTAAATCCTGATTTAGCCGATTCTATAGCTAAACAACTCTATCCAGCCAAGGTTGAAGGGGTACCTACTGAAGCAAAGGATTTAATTAAACGAACCTATGTAACCTTTTTCTTATTAGCCCTGTATCTTTTATTTTCCTTTGTATTGCTTCCTGGATTTTGGGATTCAACGAATGAAGTTATGGTTAACATATCAGAGATATCATCGTTCTTTGGCGTTGATAAATTATCGATAGCGAGTTTATCAGAACAGGCTGGAGCTGTTGGTTTTAGGCTGACTATGGAGCAATTTACAACACAAGGTTTTTTTGTGGGGATGATGTCAGTTTTCGCTGGTGGGAATATATACTCTATTTTTGCGATGGGCTTACTTCCTTATTTCCTTGCTTCCTCGATAATTCATTTAGGAAGTTTTATTTTTCCCGGGATAAAGCGACGAATAAGTGAAGGTGAGGCAGGCAAAGAACAAATGGACAAATATACCCGTTATTTAGCCCTTATCTTGGCAGTTTTTCAGGCAATTATGATGCTAAATTACTTAATGCCTTTTATGGTAGCTTGCGGGTTGTTGATTAAGATAGTTACGGCTTTATCGATGATTTCAGGTACTGCTTTTATTATCTGGATAAGTGAGCAGATTAGCAAACGGGGTCTGGTTAAAAGAGGGTCTTTGCTGGTAATAAGTGTGGGTATGCTTTCTAATTTGCTTCTTAGTATGGTAACAGGCGGTGAAGGTGTATTATTGCTTTTTATTGCTTTTGCGGTTCCTTTAGCAGTTATTATTCATAAAGTGTATTATAAAATTCCGGTTAGATTTGCTCTGCTTGCCCGGAAAGGTGCCGGGGATAGGCGAGGATTCTTACCCTTAAAAATGGATTATGCCGGTGTAAGTGGAATTATTATGACTATGTCTTTTTTAACGATGGGTCTTATGATTGCTTCTTGTATTCTGGGGCCAGGGGTTACGGGGATTGCACCGAAATTAATCATTGCTATTGTAGCTGCTATGATTTTTTTCTTTTCCTATATTGGGACAACGATGGTCCAGATAAATGTTAAGGAAATAGCCAAAGACTTTTTAAGAGGGGCAAAAGTTATTCCTGGTGTTATGCCCGGTGAAGAGACAAGGAAGCAGATTAAAAAAACGATTAGCTGGATAGGTCTTTTAGGGGCACTATTAGTTACCGCTATTAGTATTGCACCGATGATTTTGGGTTTTGGAGCATTTTCTTTAGGCATGGGTATTTTGATTTTTACCTTAGTTGCCTTTGAGATTTTGAGCCGAATAAGAGAGGTTATTTCTAAGCTCAAAATAACCACACCAACAGGTGCGCAAGTAGAAGACACTAAACTAGCCAATGCTCACTTTTATTTAGTTATGGCTGTCTTCGGAATTTTGGGCCTTTGTGCATTATTTTCTTTAGGTTTACCAATCTTTGTAAGTGTGCTTACCCTGGAGATTAGTTCAACGATTTTTTCTGTAGTGGGAACCTCTGTTTTTATGGGCTTTCTGGTTTATCAGTTAACCCTTTTTGGCAGACAGGTTTTAAAAAATAGGGCAGAGAAAATAGCTCTTCTAAAGAAAAACGCAGATAACTTAGATGAATTAAGAGAGAAATACAAGGGGCTTAGTGATGAAGAACTTTTCAAAAAAACTGATGAATTAAGAGAACGATTTAATCCGGGGATGAGTTTTGAAGAAGTAAAGGATAAAATAATAGATGAGGTAAGGTTGGAGAGCCTTGCATTATCGATGATTGCTATTGAAAGGAGATACAGAGGGGAGAAAACAAGAGAAGAAGCTATTAAGATATTTAGGGCGTATTACGAAGAGCAGGAACCGAAACTAAGTGAACTTGAAATAGACAAAAAGATAGAGGCGAAGATAGCTAAAATGGCTATCGAAGAGCTCGTGAATACAGCATTTGAGTTTTCCGAAAGATTAGAAAAAAAGTTTGGAGAAGAAGGAAAACCCTTTCAGAAAAAACAAATTAAAAAACAGAGGAAAGAACTTGAACGTCTTTGGAATTTTACCTTTACGCGTAGTCAGGTTATGTCAGCCATTGCTTTGACCGATAGAGAGATTAAAGAAAAAACAGCAGTTTCTAATTTGTTCTCTACGATTATAGAATGGTTTACCCCCAGCGAATTAATCGAAAGGATAAAGGGTAATTATGTACAATTACCCGGTGGAGAGGGTAAGACAGAGGTAGTTGCGGCAGCGGCATTTACTGTATCTTTGGCGGGCCGGGGTAGTGGAGTCCTTACGGATAATAAAGACCATGCGATAAGTCAGGGAAAAGAGATGGCAATGTGTTTAGCCCGTTTAGGTGTGAGTGTGGGAATTGTCGGTGCAGAATATGATGAGAGGGGCAGACAACTGCATCATATATATAGATTAAAAGCTATAGATGAAGGAAAGTTTAAGGTTGAATTGATTAAAACCGATAAGGTAGAAATGGTTTATAACGAGTGTGATATAACCTATTGTGATGAAGCTTCGGCAAACCATCAAAGGCAGATTAACTATTTAACACTACGCCGTCCTTTTTGTACTTTTGTTGACGAAGGCGATTCAAGTTTTAAAGAGACTTCACCAAGAAAAATTGCTTCAGGGACAGATGCCGAGGAGTGGATTAATAAAAACAAACTCATTTTAAGAAAGCTCTTTTCTATAGAAAAGGGACTTGAAGCAGGCGATTTTGCTCTGGACGATTCCGGAGATGGAAGGATTAAACTTACAGATAAAGGGCATAAAAGAGTAGAAGAGATAATAAAGGACAGTAAAGAGGCTGATCTTATAATTCCATATTTAGATGAATATGGGTTACCGGGTAATTTTGTTTTTGGGATGCTCATTAAAAGATTAAATGAAGAGCAAGTCCAAAGTAAAGGAAAGAAGGAGTATTTTAAACCGAATTACGAGGCAAAAAAAGAAGCAGTGGAGCTAACCAAAGATGCTTGGAAAATAATCCAACAAGATTATTTAGGGTTTCCTACAAATCTATCCATTACCGAGGTAGACTTAATTCATTATCATTGTTTGCATGCGGCAATGGAGGCAGAATTTTTCTATAGGCGCCTTGCCCAAAAAGGAGTCGAGGAAGGTGAGAAAGTCAAAGATTTATCCTATTTAGAAGCGATAGAAGAGCAATTGCGTGTCCAAAGAGAGGGGAAAAAGCCTGATGAAAAGGTAGAAGAAGGACCTAAGCTTCAGCAATTGCAATGGTATGATTTAAAACAAGTAAAGGATAGCCAAGGAAATGATATATTTGCCTTAGGACCGATTAATCCTCATAACGGACACTGGGAGAGGAAGGAAGTAGAGGCAGGTATTCATCAGGCATTGGAAATATCTGTGGTGTTGGATGAAAACGAAAGCGATGAAGTAATCAGTAAACTTAAACTGACGGATGAAGGTTATACCTTGAGTCAATGGAGTGTTGAGCAGCATATTAATCAATATTTTTGGGTGGGGGCTTTGTCTGCTACCGGGCTTGAAGATAAGGGATTTGTAAAGGAGTTAAAAAGGGTTTTTCATCTCGATGTAGTCGATATTCCTCAGGATAAGGCAATGAGTTTAGTGATGGATGAATACAAAAACGGCTATTTTATGAAAGTATCAGAGCAGGTTTCTTACATTGCTATCCTGATTTATAAACATTTCGTTGATGAAAAAAGAGGAGGAATATTTGTAGGAGCCTATACAGAAGAGAAACTTATGCAGATATTTAATGACCTTAAACCCCACTTGAATGCTCTGGGATTTAAATCTGATAATATTATTGAACCCCCGGATCCTTCCCTTACCCCGGAACAATTTAAAGCGCAACTTCAAGAGACAATTACTCAAGCGCAAAAGATGGAGGATAAAAGTCTTACCTTATGTGTATTAGCCAGTGGGACAACGCCGGAGCAGATAAAAGCAATAAAAGAGATAGGGGGGTTACCGGGAGTGCTTATTTTTGCCACTATGCGTGGTTTAAGAGGATTTAATGTAATGGGCGAAGATATGTTAATGGTTGAGGCAGAGCCACCCGGGGCAGTATCTAAAATTATTCAAACTCTCCGTCGGGTAGGAAGACAAGGTTTAAGGGGATTTTTTGTTCAGGTTTATAGTTTTGAAGATTCCGGATTACTTACCAAATATGCACCGGCGTTTGTAAAAAAACATTTGCAGGAAAAAGAAAATGGTAATCTCTCTGGTAAAAGATTAGGTAAGCTTATAAAGGTGATGATTGAAAAAGAGATACAAATTAGTATTGCTCTGCGGGAATTATCAACCAGAATGTTTTTTAGTAAATATTATAAAGCTATCCATAAAAATAATTTAAAGATGTATGAATGGCAAGAGCAAATAAATAGGGCAGGCCCGGAACAATTAGAGGAATATTTAGAAGGATTTATCGAAAATATAGTAAACGGTTTAGTACGCAAAATTAGTCTTGATGAGACAGTTTCGATGGAAGAGAGGACATTTTTATTAAAGGCGGGATTAATTGAGCTGGGATTACCTCAGGGAAAAGTTGATGAAGTCATCTCCGAGGAGGGTTATAAAGATGCTTATAAAGTAATAACTCTTTCCGAAAAAGGTTATAAGGATGACCTTAAAAGAGAGCAAATTGAAAAAAGAAATGAATTTCTTAATACCTTAGTAAACTTTGTTTACGATGAATATGCGAAAAGTATTGAAGAATCTGATGTTACTACCGAGCAATTAAAGGAAATATTAGTTAAAATAAGTGAAGCAGGATGGCGTAATTATTTAATCGAAACGGACTTAGCCAGACAAAAAAACACATTGCTTGCCTATACCGGAGAAGATCCTGAGGCATACTTCAATATTGAGGTTAATGAAATTTTCCAGCGCTATACAAACGAAAATGTTCCAAAGGGAGTTTTAGAAACAATCTTTGTAAATAGGTATAGGACATTGAATCTATTAAGTGCAAATGTGCGGCAGTATGGAAAATTGGCATTGGAAATAAAGAAAAAAGAGGGTAAGAGTGAAGCATATAAGGAAACAGTAACCCTAGTAAGTAACTATGCAGCAGAATTATATAAGTCATTTTATAATACGGACATAGCAAAGTCAGAATGGAAAAGTTCTGGGGATATAGAGGAAGCGATACAAAACAACTCTTGGCAAAGTTTAGAAGAGAGGCACCGAGCGGCTTTTGCCATAGAAGAAGCAAGTAGATATATGACAGAACTGTTTCCTGACAAACAACCATTAATAGATGCTAAGACAAAAGAGGCAACAGGAAAGAATTGGGACAAGATACATAAAAAGTATGAATGGTATAATAAACGGAAAATATTGGAAATCGGGGCGAAGTGGTATGGAAGTCAAGATAAGGAAAGCGTAGAAAGAGCGAAAGGATATGCTAAGGGATTGTATAGATTGGCTCTAAGTGAAAAGGAAGAAATATCTCGTGTAACTTCTGCCATGGATATGGCAAAAATGGATGAAAACATAGAGAAAATGTTAGAAGGAATGGATCCTGATAGTGCACGTATTGTAGAAGAAATAAGGCAAGCAATGGCAGGGATTGTTCCCTCTACGGAAAGAGAAGATACAATCGAAGAAATAGAAGAGACAATTTATCCTGTTACAAAAAGGGATATTTCTCCCGAGATAAAGCTAAGGATAACTCGAAATACGGATTTAATCAATGCCTTAACTATGAGAATACGTCCTTTTGCCGGGCAATTTACCGCAGAATCTTCTGGTGCGGTAGAGATCGCTGATTTTGGCAAGCTTACTAATCCAACGGTTATAGTAAAAATAAATGATCCGGAAAGAATTGATTCTAATGTATTGGATTGGGTTAGTAAAAGGTTGGCTTTAATAAACTCAAAGAGCAAATTGATATTTGTTTATGACGGGGACAAGAAATCCTTGAGGGAAAACAAGGCAATAACGGCTAAGGTTTATTCTCTAGTGAACAAAAGCAATAGGACTTTAGAGGGAAAGAAAACAATTTCCATGTATTTTTATGATGCCCGGAAAGAAGAAGTGGAACAGATGCCTCGTTTAGGAATTAGCTCCGTAGTTCTTTGGTCAATTGGCCGCTGGGTTTCACGGTTTTCTATCCGTTCTCCGGGAATGACGTTGAGACGAATAGTTAGTGAACTAAGCCTGGAAAATTTACGAGAAGCAGGAATAGTTCGTGTTGCTTATTCCTTCTTTCTTGTATTTGCCTTAGCCGGAGGGCTTATAGCTGGTGTATTTCAGAGTGTGGCTGGGCAAGAAGAAATAGGAGCTGCTGTGATAGTAGAGGAACCAGCAGAAGCCCCCGAAGAGATAGAGGAAGTGAAAGTGGAAGTAGAAGAGGAAGCAATTGAAGAGGTAGTAGAGGAAGCAGAGGAAATTGCCGAAGAAGTAGAAGAAACAGTTGTGATAGCGATATTAAATAATACACAAGCAATATCGGAAAAAGCGAGTGTAACATCGGAAAATGCAACAGCGATATTGGAACAAAACATAACAGGGACAACGGAAAAGGCAGAAGATATTTTGAAAAGTGCAGCAGTGATATCAGGAAATGTATCAAAGATGTTAAACGATACGAAAGAACAGAATCTGACAGCGGTAGTAAAGGATGCAGAAGAGATATTAAATAATACGCAAGTAATAATGCAGAACGCAACAGCAGTATCAGAAAAATTGAATGAAATAGCGGTATTAAATAATACGAATGTAACCGCAATAATAAATAATACAAAAGAAATAATGGAAAATGTGACAACGATACCGGAAAATGTATCAGAGATATTAAAAAATGTGAAAGAACAGAATCTGACAGCGGTAGCAGAGAACGAGAAAAAGATATTAAACAATACGCAAGTAATTGTACAGAACGCAACAGCGATATCAGAAAAATTGAATGAAATAGCGGTATTAAATAATACGAATGTAACCGCAATAATAAACAATACAAAAGAAATAATGGAAAATGTGACAACGATACCGGAAAATGTATCAGAGATATTAAAAAATGTGAAAGAACAGAATCTGAC
>JAUVLC010000012.1 GCA_030595925.1 Clostridia bacterium
CTCTTTTTAGAAAAGAGGACCACAAAAATTATAAAGAATGCGGCGACCAAATTTTAAGACGTTTTCTAAACGGACTTATTATCCGAAACAGAGGAAAAAAATAAATCTGTCATTCCTGCGAACAGACTGTTTCACAATCAATGTAGTTGCCCAATGAACTTGTACTGAGTGTAATCGAAGTATTGGGCTAATGAATACTTTTTCCGACGGACGTCATAAAGAGATTGTTGAAAAATACAAATTTGGTAGTCGCAAACTTTAGTTTGCGTGAAAACATGGTAATATTTGGTAATAATCAGCAAAAAAATTCGCCGGCTGAAGCCGTCGGCTACCGTTTTTCAACAATCTCTAAATGTCGCCACTACAATTACTTTGAAAATCAGAGTTATGACGCAGTCTGTTCAAGAGAATGACAACAATACATGTCTCTTGTTGCTATTGTTAATTTACTTTTTTTCTGCTAAAAGAATAATATGCTTTAACTCTTCCTCGTTTTTTGCCCCAAACCATTTATCTTTAAAGTTAGGAGTCTGGGTGACCTGAGCAATAGCAGCTAAAATTTTCAAATGTAAAACACGCTCACCAACAGTACCCACAAGCACAAAGGCAATATGTACTATTTGATCCTGGGGAAAAATAATCCCTGTTCTTGCCCGAACTAAAAGCAGTTTATCCTCATTTTTTCCTTTAACGAAAATATGAGGAATAGCCAACCCCTTTGCTATTACAGTGCTGGATTCTCTTTCCCTATCCATAAACTTCTCAAATATCTCTTTAGCACCCAGATTCAGTTCTTTATGTAAAAATTCTGCAATTTCTTTAAAAAAATCTTCCATTTTTATAGGTTCTTTAATATCTAAAACTCTGCTTCCCTCGACAAGTTTACCGAATTTCTCCTCAATAAGCCCTTCCCGCTTAATAACGATTTCTTTTAATTCGGTAAGCAGATTTCCCGATGCTAATTCTTTATCCTTAGCCACCAGATGTTCTAAAACGTGTATGAGTGCTGAGTTTTGCGATGCTCTCTTCTGTGCATAAATTTTATACCAGCAAAATCCCAGCAAAAGAAGGATCATCGTCATAAAAACAATTACCGTTCCCATTTCTATCAAGAGAAATACGCCCCCCAACACTCCTAAAACTTGCAGATACGGGTAGAACGGAGCATAAAATTTTGGTTTGTAACTCAGGATTTTACTTTCCCTAAATACAATTAAAGTCAGATTGGCAAAAATATAAAGCAAAATTAACACACTGGAAGCAACCTTGACTAATAAATCCAGTTTTAATATTGTAATAGATAAAATCATAAAAAACCCCGTAAAAAGAATAGCTACATACGGAGTTTTAAATCTCTTACTAATTTTTTGAAAAATTGGAGGTAAAAGATTATCTCTGCTCATCCCCAAAGGGTAGCGGGAAGCGGTCATAATCCCTGCATTAGCAGTTGAAATAAAGGCTAAAAATGCCCCTACGCTTATTATTATTTTTAAAAAATTTCCTCCGAAAATTCCCGCTGCATCAGATATAGGAGTAACGGTCGTTTTTAAACTTACCGCATCCGAAACTCCTATTGTCACAAAAATAACCACCGCATATAAAATAGAAGTTATTCCAATAGAAAAAATCATCCCTAAGGGTAACACTCTACCCGGATTCTTTATCTCCTCAGCTAATGCTGCAACCTTAGTCAATCCGCCGTAAGAGATGAAAACAAAGCTGGTCGTAGCAAACATAGCATTGAATCCATGGCTAAAAAACGGAGAAAAATTTCCAACATCAACCTTTGTCGTACCAAAAATAATATACCCCAGAAGTATTCCTATAAGGACTACTACTAAAAATGACTGTAAATTTCCTGCCTCTTTTACACCTATTAAATTTAATATAATAAAAAATAGACAACAAAAAAGGGCAATAACATTTAAAGGTAAAGGGGTTATTATACTCAAATAAGCACCCATACCCAATAATGCAAAAGAACCTTTTAAACTCAGCGAAAACCACGTACAAAAACCAGCGATAGTCCCGAAAAGAGGCCCAAATCCTCTCATTATATAAAAATAATCACCCCCTGCTTTGGGCATAGCAGTTGTCAGTTCTGCCATACTTAAAAGTGTAGGAAGACAAAATATTCCGGCTATAGCATAAGAAAGAATTACTGAAGGACCTGCCTTAGCAAATGCTAAACCCGGCAAAATAAACAACCCGGAACTAATCATTGCCCCTGTCGCAATACAGAAAACATTTAAAAGAGTCAGTTCTTTTTTTAATTCCATTTCTTTGCCCTAGCCCCTATAGGGGACGTTGTCAAGATGTCAAGTTATAGTTTCCATTTTTAACAAGTTTCTCCCCTTTTGCTACTAATAATGATACTGCCTGCCGGCTTATCCCCAGTTCTTTCCCTATCTCTACTCCACTGAATCCAAGTTTTTGTTTGCCCCAATATGCTACCAACTCTTTAGCATAAGCAACTGAATTATTTTTCCCTTTCTTCTTTATATCTTCCCTTTTAATTGAAAACATTTGACATACATGTTTTATTAGTTTATCAATATTCCATCCTTCCCGTCTCATCTTCTCCTTTTTATTAAACTCTTCTTCCCATTCTTTTAACGCCTGAGTTACAAATTCTCCATCTCCTAATATTCGTTCATCTCCCTGCCATCTTGTTTTCATTTTTCTTAATATCTGTATGCCCGACCATCCACCGGCACTGCGCTTTAGTCCCCCCCCAATCAAATCTGCCCGCCGCCCCATCTTCCGTCCATCTTCTATAAAACTCAGATAATTTTTACGCGCTGCTTCTTTTTTCTCCCCAAAGAGTGAAAGTACTTCCTCCACAATGTACCAGTCTTTTTTAGTTGTTCCCACAATATCTGAATGCCCTGTCCAAAGATAATTATTCAATTCTGCTATGGTCATGACCACACCACTGCGTAATGGATTAAGATGGATATATCTTACTAACTCTTTAAAATAGACATCTTCCTGACACAATATTGACTTATACCTATTTTGCACTAAATACCCGACCCTGTGATGCCTCCTATTAAAATAGCCCACATAGCCACTCATCAATCTACGCATAAAATCACTAATTGGTTTTTTGCCACTTTGAATTAATAAGTGAAAATGGTTATACATAAGAGCCCATGCATAGCAACGACTACCAGTTTTTGCCAATGCTTTTGCTAATCTTTGTAAAAATTCTTTTCTATCGGCATCATCAATAAATATTGCTCGTCGTTCTATACCACGCACTATTATATGATACAATGCTCCCGGTAATTCTAATCTTCTATTTCTTGGCATATGCTTATCTTATCAAATACTTTCTTTCTTGTCAACATCTAACAACTTGACATCTTGACAACGTCCCCCATTATCCGTCTTATCCTTTGATTACTCCTAAGGGTTTTAGGCGGGCTACTTTTTTGGAAATACCTGCCTGATGGCAAACATTAACTACTGAATCTACATCCTTATAGGCAAGCGGGGCCTCCTCGGCTAATGTTTTAATTTTTCTTGCCCGAACAACAATTCCCTTTTCTGCCAGCTGCTGTTGTAATTTATGTCCGGAAACCTGCTTTAAAGCCTGGGTCCTGCTCATCACCCGGCCGCTTCCATGGCAGGTGCTTCCCCATGTTTGTTCCATCGCCGTTTGCGTTCCTACTAAAACAAAAGAATGCGTACCCATTGTTCCCGGGATAAGCACGGGCTGACCGACCTTTTTATAAACATCAGGCAAATCCTGATGTCCTGCGGGTAATGCCCTGGTTGCTCCTTTGCGATGAACACACAATTTTTTCTTTCGTCCATCTACTAAATGCTCTTCAATTTTTCCAATATTATGAGCTACATCATAAACTAATTCCATCCCTAAATCCCGCATCGACGACCCTAACACATGCTGAAATGTTTCCCTCGTCCAATGGGTTATACATTGTCTGTTAGCCCAGGCATAGTTGGCTGCGGCTGACATTGCCTGAAAATAATTTATTCCCTCCGGAGATTTTAAAGGAGCACAGGCAAGCTGACGATCAGGTAATTTAATCCCATATTTTCGTACTGCCTCATTCATCACCCTTAAATAATCATCACAAACCTGATAACCTAAACCTCGTGAACCCGTATGAATCATTATCACAACCTGACCTTCTTCCAAACCAAAATCCCGGGCAAGAGCAGGTTCATAAACTTGATCAACCACCTGAATTTCCAGAAAGTGGTTTCCCGCGCCTAACGTTCCTAACTGTTCCCTTCCTCTTTCCAGAGCCCGCTGACTCACCTTGCCGGCGTCGGCACTTTGCATACATCCGTTATTTTCGGTATGTTCAATATCTGCTTGTTCTCCCATACCTCTATCTACCACCCATTTAGCTCCTTTTTGCAAAACCTTGCTTACTTCCTGTTTATTAAGTTTTATTCTGCCGGTAAATCCCACCCCACTGGGAATATTATTGAATAAAGCAAAAATCAAATCCGATAATTTATTCTGAATATCTTTCTGAACTAAATTAGTTCTTATTAAGCGGACTCCACAATTAATATCGTAGCCAATCCCACCCGGAGAAATAACCCCTGTTTCATAATCCATTGCCGCCACGCCGCCGATACAAAACCCATATCCCCAATGGATATCAGGCATAGCCAAAGAATATTTAACAATACCGGGCAAAGCGGCGACATTAATTACCTGCTGGGGTGCCTTATCCCGGCAAATAGATTTTAGCAATTTTTTATCGGCATAAATTATCCCTTTTACCCGCATACCATCTCTTTGAGGGATAAGCCATTTATATTTTCCGACTTCTTCTAATCCGTCTATCAATTCGTTGGTCATCAGTTTATTATTCCCCCCTCCTCTTAATCTCCTCCCTCAAGGGGAGGAGAAATAAAAAAACAAACAAGTTTTTTGTGAACCTATCCGCAACAAGCCACGGAGTATCAATCAATGTCACTCCTGCGAAAGCAAGAATCTATTCCTGTAGATTCTCTCTTTCCAGACTGTGTTATAATAAATGTAATTGCCCAATAAACTTGTGCTGAGTGTAATTGAAGTATGGGGCTAATGAACACTTTTTCCGACGGGTGTCCTAAAGAGATTGTTGAAAAAAGCCTTTTTGTCTCTGTCATTGCAAGCCCTAAGGGCGCGGCAATCTTATTCTTCGACGATAACGACGAGATTACTTCGTCGCTTTGCTCCTCGCAACGACACCTTAAAAGAGTTTTTCAACAATTTCTAAATGTCGCCACTACAATTGCTCTGAAACTCAGAGTTATGAGACAGTTTGTTTGCAGAAATGACGCCTCAAAAAATGGAGTTGTAACACAGTCTGAACAGTAAAAAAAAACCTGAATTATCGCAAAAAACGATTTTTCAGGTTTTTCTATTAATGAACTACCCCACAAGAAACCACGAAGTATCATATTCTTCCCCTCACTCTATCGCTCTTCCCGGACAAAAAGAGCACCCTGTAAACAAACTACAGGGAATTATAAAATTAAAAAACGGTAAAAAACAAAAGATTTTTTAGCTTATGCAAATTTTAACATCCACTTCTTTTGCTTCAAAAAAATCCTCTATTTCCGGTTCTTTTAAATAAGGGGGTTTAAATTCACTGGGTTTAAACTGATTAAACCCAGGACCTTCTAAAACAAAACTAAAAAGATTATCTTCTTTTAACATTGGTTCTGGTATATAAAATTTATGCTGCGGCCCGATATTTTCATATTTTCCTAATAATTTCCCATTAAGATAAATAATCATTCTTTCCGCAGCTTCGGATATATATAAACCCAGGGGTGCTGTCCACCCTTTCTCTTTTTCAAATTTAACCCGTTGTCTAATCCAAACCAGATCCCCCATATCTTTGTGAAAAATATATTTTTCTCCACGGGGGACTCTAACCCATCGGCTATCATCAAATTCATCTTTAGCAAATCCTTTGATTACTCCTCCCAGTTTTAAACGCACACGAAAACTTTTTATTTCCTTTTCCCATTCCTCATCATTTACCTTGCCACAAATTAACACCGGTTTCTTAATACCGCTTTTTTTATGGATGGGCCCCTCTGCAGGGTGTCCCTTGGTATGATAGGCATTTTCATACCTAACCGCCAGAATATTTTTCCCCTGCCGAAATTTCCCCGGGACTTCAATTTTTTCCTCTCCAATTCCTTTCCACAAAAATTCTCCGTTTAAATATACATAAGCCCGGTCAACTCCCCCTGTGTCAAAAACAATTAAGGCATCTTCTATTTCGTCTGAAATTGTAAAGTCTGTCCGATACCAAACAAATCCATGGTCTGCCATACTAATATCTTCCAGAGCTACGGGTTCAGGTAATAATTTCCAATTGCTGTCGTCATAATCAAATTCTTTTTCTTTATTATCCGGTAAAACATAACAAAACTCATCTTTTTTGATACTCACCGCTTTTTCTTTTTTCACTTTTACCACAAAAGAAACACATGAAAAAGTTTTATCCCATTTAAAAGAAACGGATTTTCCTTCTATCAACACTTTATTCGGTTTTGACGGCAAAAATATTAAATTATTATTTGTCGTACCGTTTAAAACCTGCAAACGCAAATTTAAATCTTTTTTGGACCGGCCACTATCAACAAGGCAATAGGCCTGAGAAATTAAAATACTTTCCTTTGAACCCGGCCAGGTATTCCGTGCCCCTTCAAAATCAAGAATTACTATTATTGCCCCTTCCAATTCTACCATTTGGATATCTTTGTGAACATAGGATAAATAAAGCACTTGGTCCTGTAATTTATGTTTTATTTTTCCCTTTATTGTTTTAGGAGTGCGTTTTATCCCACGAATAACTACTTCCCCTTTTCTTCCCTTCGTCCCATATAAAAATAATATTTGATTTTTACCTATTTGCTTAGAAGTTAAAATCTCCGAAGTTGAATATTGGATAACTAAATCAGTCTTAGGAATCTTTACTTCTATGGGCAGCAAATAAGCTGTTTCCTTCGGAATGAACAATTTTCCTTCTCTGGGTAACAATCGTTCTTTTTGGGTTCCCGGAACTTTATAACTAATCACTAAGTTTTTATCGGAATTTTCCGTATTTCTGACTAACAACAAACCGGAAGATTTATTTGCTTTTTCCAAAACCATTACTTTTTCATAAACTTCAGCAAATTCCCCACCGGAAAATACTTCATTTTCCTTTATTACATGCGTTCCCTCTACCCCCTGAACAATTCTTGCTCCGCCAATAACCTCTTCCGTTTCTACAAAAAGTTTGGGAAACGCTTTTAAAAACATTGCGGTTGATTTCAAATCATAATATTTTTCACTTAATTGACCCCATTCCCGAATAGGAGAACAACCAAAATCATAACTGGTTACAGAACCAATCGCCTCCATGCTTCCACTACCCCGGGCATCCCCGCGGCAACCCCAATAAGGAAAAGTTGTTCCGCCGACAAACATAAAGACATTAAGCAAACAGGCATTGCGTGCCAGCACATTACGCACAATGGCATTGGTTAAGGAAGAGGGCACATTATATATGGGCTGTCCGAATTGAGCAAACCATCCCCCCTGAAGTTCAAAAATACAAACAGGTTTATCAGGCTGTCCTTTTTTTGCCTGCTTGATTTTTTTATCAAAATCATCGAATTCCCACATCCACAACCAGGGAATATTAGGATAAAAAGTTCTGGTTTCAATAATCTCTGTCCCGTGAATAAAACAAGCTTCGTTAGTAAAAGCAGGAACATCTATTCCAGCCATTCTTGTATATTTCAAAAGAGACATTAAGTACTTTTTGGCATCTTCCCTGGTAATAGTAACATCTCTTTGCTGTTCAATTAAATGATCATACTCATTTTCTATCTGGAAAAGAATTACCGGCCCTCCGGAATTGGTAATTAAATAGGGCTTAATCACCCTCCCCACTTCTTTATACCATTTCTCTACATAAGAAAGAGCCTCATCATCTAAAAATCTCAACTTTAGATTTTTAGGTAATATCCAATGAGGAAACCCACCGTTGTCCCATTCGGCACAAATATAGGGACCCGGCTTCATGGCAACATAAAAATTATATTTTTTACAAAGATCCAGGAATTTACTTAAATCATGATCCCCTTCCCAATTATAAACCCCTTCTTCGGGTTCATGCCAATTCCATGGAATATAGGCTGAAATGAAATTTAATCCTGCCTGTTTCATCTTTTTTAGCCGCTCATCCCACAATTCATGCGGTACCCGAAAATAATGAAATTCACCTCCGAAAAGAATTACTCTTTTTCCTTTAATAATAAAACTTTGTGCATCAAAATCAATTATTTTTTTTCTTTCCATTTATCTACTTTTCTCCTTTTTTTTTATTATCTTAATCGATTTTCCTTCTACAGCAATATTCCCATTACCATCAGTTACATAAACAAATAAAAAATATATTCCCGGCTTATCAGGTGCAGTTATTACAAACTCTTTCTTTTTCTTTCTCTCAAATATAACCGGATAAATGCCTTCATCCCAAATTTTCTTGTTGCACATTTTAAAAACACAATTTAATTTATCCTTATCCGGATCCTTTACTTCCAGATAAACATTAAACTTCTCTCCCGGATAAATATCAGTAGATTTACTCAATTCAAATTTATCAACCCAGGGAGATTTATTTTCACCTTTTTTCCCAGTAAACATCTCATACATTTTCCAATAAGCAGCTCTTTTCCGGCCTAACATAAAGATATTAAACCATGCTCCGCAAAAATCTTCATTACCTTCAAAAGCAAAAGCATATGCCCCAATATTTAGCCCCTTGTTTTTTTCAATATAATTCTTCCATCCATTAAAATACGCTTTAGCTTTACTTTCTTCGGAAGGAATTATCGGCTGCCCATTCTTATCAACAGAAACTTCCCATTCTCCATGCGGGCCATATTCGGTTATTAAATAAGGCTTCTCTATCCCTAACTTTTCCCATTCTTCTTTAATCACTACTACTCCACCATAAATATTAGTCCCATAAATATCCAGGCCGGGAGTATATTTTTTAAAATAAGGCCAGGCAAAAGACCAGGCCGTAGTAGAAGTAACCGGGTGCTCGGGATCTATTTTATGAATCAGTTTACAAATTTCTTCCACAAACTTAGCAAAAGCTATTTTTTCCTCTTCCGTCTTTAAATTCATCACCACTTCATTTCCAACATTCCACATCAACACCGACGGATAATCTTTAAACTTTTTTACCTGTTCTTCTATTTCCCGCAGGGTTTTTCTTTTATATTCTTCTCCCTTAACATAATCAACCGCTTTAGGTTCGCCCTTCTTGTTTTGTAGAAGCCAAATACCCACATCTACCATCAATCCATATTCTTCCGCTTTTTCCAGCATTAAAGAAGTATCATCCCCTACCCCCCAGGTACGGAAAGAATTTAAACCGATTTTCTTCATCTCATTGAAATAATAATCAATGTTGCCCGCATGAACAGTTTTTGTAAAACCAACCCCTTTAATATAGAAAGGAGCCCCATCTACCATTAGCTGCCAATTTCCCTGAGAACCAACAATTTTAACCTGCTTAGCCCAGATACTTTCCAACGCGCAAAAAAAAGTCATGCAGATTAACAATAACAATAATAAGCCTTTTTTTTTCATTTGTTTTCCCCTTTTTTATTAGATTCCATAATTCGTAATAATTTGTTTTTCTTGTTTTTAGTATCTACTGAATCGTTCTTTTCAATAAGTTCTTATCCGGAAAAAAGAACACTTAAATTTAATTATTACCGTTTACAAAAAACCTTGCTTTTCAAAAAAAATATCCGTTAAAAAAGAAATTCACAACGCCTTCTCAAAAAATTATTGTAATCTACACGACTTTTTATTTTTTAAACTAACAATTTTTTATTAATTGATTTACTATCCCATTATCACTTCTACCCGATGGGTTTTCCCATCACCAAAGTATTTAATTAAATTACCTTTTATCAGAGACCCATCAACCTTAACAGATTTTACCCCTTTGTTTACATGTTTTGGGTTTTTAATGAATATCTCATAAACATCTCCCCTGAAAGTACGTTTTATAGAACACTTGCCCCATTTAGAAGGAATACAAGGATCTATCCGTAATCCCTCAAAATCCCGACGGGCACCCAACATCCATTCCGTAGCAGCTAAATACATCCATGCCGCCGTTCCTGTAATCCAGGTATATGCTCCTTCTCCAAAACTATACGGATGGTCAGGCCCTACCAGATATTCGGCAAAAACATAAGGTTCTACTTTATATCCATTTTTTTGGCAAGCAGGATTTATTTTCTGATAAGAATCAAAAGCCTCATTTCCCCGGCCAGCCATACAATCAGCAACGATTTTAAACGCTACTGCGTGACAAAAAATCGCCCCATTTTCCTTTACCCCCGGAACAAACTTGGTAATTCTTCCGATAGATAAATCCGTATTTTTATAAGCCGGTCTGAGAAGAGCAGGACCATGAACTGTATCACAATATTTATCTACCATTGACATTACCTGCTTTTTCCTTTTATCATCACAAACATCGGCCAATACTGCCCATGTTTGAGAATTCATATGAATTGAACCCTCTTTGTTCTTAGAAGAACCAAAGGGTTTTCCTTCATCAGTATACCCGCCCAAAAACCAGCGTCCGTCCCAACCGGCAGAACTATTAATGATTTTTTTCATTTCTTTTGCCTTTTTCAAAAGGTCTGCTTCAATATCGCCCTTACCCATAACTTTAGCCAGCTCTGCCGCATAAAGAAGGGTTCGGTGAAAGGCAATTCCTAACCAAACACTCTCTCCTTTTCCTTCATCCCCTGCACTATCAATAGCATCATTCCAATCAGCAATTCCAATTAAAGGAGAACCGTGCTGTCCACGATGAGTCCAGAGATAATCAATATTGGCCAAAACATGTTCAAATATTGTTCCTTTTCCACCATCAAGCCAGTTTGCCTTTTCATTCAGGAAATCTACATCCCCGGTCTCTTTGACATAAGCAGATAAAGTGTACGTGAACCACGCCGGATGATCAGCTCTTGGACTATCGGTAAAAGGGCCGTAATGATCCGACCAACCGGAAGCCGTATGGCCATCTTTAAAATGCAAAACAGCAATAGCTCTCAATTTATCCTTTACATACTCTGCGTTTAGAGATAATATCCCCTCTGCATCCTGGCAGGAATCCCGATAACCTCTTCCTCCTGTCCCTTCATGATAAAAAGAAGGAGATCTACTCCATGTATTAGCAGTATAAAGTTGATATTTACTCCAGACATTTACCATCCGGTCAAAATTTTTATCCGGAGTAGAAACTTCCACTTTGTCTACCAATTTCTGCCAGAAATTCCGTACCTCTTTAAGAGATTTTTCTACGGTCGATAAATTCCGGTATTTCTTTAATAGTTTATTTCCTTCCGGCTGGGATTTTGCATGAACCAGCATTATTACAAATTCTCTTTCCTCATTTGGTTTGAGTGTAAAATTATGCTGTAAGGCAGAAACCATGTTTTCCCCGTGATTATCCGTGTTAGAACATTTTCCGTTTACTACCGCCTCCGGACGGGAAGGAATTAAATATTTACCGTAAAAATTCTCTCTGCGCGTTTCCCATCCATGTATCTTAAAATTTGCTCCTACATAAGCCTGATGCGGATATACTCCTCCTTCCCAACCCCAGGTGTTTTTCGTAGAAACAATCGCCTGCATTTTTTTATCAAACCAGGCTTTGTTATACATAGCAAAAATATTTTTATAGAGTAACTCCGTTTGAAAATCCCCCAAAATTAACTCGGTCACGGAAAACATACTTAAGTTTCTTTTTTTATTACTCTTATTACTTATTTTTATCTTCCAGATTTCCATCGGTTCTTTGCGGGGAACAAAATACGTTATTTCTCCCTCTATACTCTGGTTTTTCGAACTGATCACCGTATATCCCAATCCATGACGGCATTGAAAATCCTGCTTTTCCGGACAAATAGGCTGCCAATTAATCGACCAATATTTTTTAGTATCCCTATCTTTTAAAAACACATATCTCCCCGGTCTATCGGTAAAAAGATTATCCGGATTCCAGGTAGTAATTCTTTTTGTTTTACAATCGTGCTCAAAACTATAGCCTCCCCCTGTATGAGAAATAATGGCACAATATTCCTCATTATAGAGATAATTAATCCACGGACGGGGAACATCAGGCCTTAGAATTACAACTTCTTTGTTGTCTTTACTAAAATTACTATACTTCATTTTTCCTCTCCTTTTTTATGAAATAGTAATGTCAAAAATATCTGCACATTTCTGTTCTGATTTCTGTCCATGTAACTACAGGCTTTCTAGAGTAAGCCTGCGTATAATTAGCTCCTGTTGCACAAAGCCCATGTCAGGTCGGAGGACAGATTGTATCACAATCCCTTTTTTGGTAGTCGCAGGCTAAAGCCTGCGAAAAATCTCCAACGATAACGCAGGTTAAAGCCTGCGGCTACCTCCCCCTATTTACAAAAGATTTTCCCTTTATCTACAAACTTCTTTCTGTTTTTCTTTCATACCTTTTTTGACACTACCTTTCCTATCGTTAGACTTCTACAAAATAGCTTTTTATCTTTTTTGCCTCCGCCATCATTCCTGCAAAAGCAGGAATCTGTTACATCATAGATTCCGCATCATCCGCCTGAGGCGGAGCGGAATGACAGAAGGTGTTATTTCGCAGAACTCTTTTTCTATCATAACATTATAATTATATTTATTACCTTATCCCGGTTTTTCATTACTCAATTTTCAATACTTTAATTTTTTTTATTATTCAGACAGGGAAAGGCTATAGTAACTATTGCTCCTTTAGGCTTTACATTATCTATTCTAATCCATCCTTTGTGGTCATCAATAATCCTCTTCACAATAGATAAACCTAAACCAATACCTTCTTCTTTAGTAGTAAAAAAAGGCTCAAACAGTTTATTCTTATTATCCTCGGATATTCCCTCTCCTTCATCCGTAATTTCTATTTGTATATCTTTATCCTTCTGCTTAGTACTAATTTTTATATTTCCTCCATTAGGCATTACCTGAATAGCATTTAAAAATAAATTTAAAAATACCTGTTTTATTTGTCCCTTATCAGCCCGAACAAAAGATAATGGTAAAAATTCCTTTTCTATTATTATACTCCATTCTTTTATTTCCCCGGAAATCAAAGCAATAATTTCTTCCAGGACATGATTTATATCTACGCAGGAAAATTCCGGTTGTTTAGGACGAGCAAAATCAAAGAACCGATTAATAATTTGATTAACCCTTTCTACTTCATCTTCAATGACTTTAATATCTTTTTTCGCCATTTCATTATGCTGAATTTCCTTAGCCAGGGAATGAACTAATAGTTTGATACTGGTTAAGGGATTTTTTATCTCATGGGCAATCCCGGCACTAAGTTTTCCTAAAGCAGCTAATTTTTCCGATTGAATAAGTTTATCTTGTGTCTTTTTTAAATCCTCGGTAGCAATTTTAACTTTTTCTTCTAATTGGGTATTAAATGACTTTAATTCATCATACATTTTTGCATTTTCCAGGGCCAGGCCTGCCTGATTGGCAAAAGTAATGAGCGATTCAAATTTTTCCGGCGTGATTATCCGGTCGCTAAAAAGATTGTCCGCAGTTATTGCACCTAAGACCTTATCCCTGCCCAAAAGCGGTGCTACTGCAAAAGATTTAAGTCCAAAGAGTTCTTTCAACTTTTTATTTACCCGCGAATCAGCAAGTGCATTTTCAATGATAAAAGCTTTTTTTTCCAGCACTGAACGGGCAACCACACTATTTTTCTCATCCAAAGGCAAACGAATATCTTTAATTTTCTTTTTCTCTATTCCTATAGCTATCTTACATTCAAGTTCTTTTTTTTGTTCATTAATCAGATAAAGCCTGGTGCGGTCAAATCCGATAACCCTGGTCACCCCTTCCAGAATCAAATGGAGAATCTGTTCCAGGTCCAAGGTCTGCATTGATTTGCTTATTTCATGTAAAGCAGACAATTCCCTTAATCTTTTTACTTCCTGCTGAACATTTTTCATCGTTTACTCCCTTAAAAAAACTAACGTAATGTCAAAAGTATTTTATTTTTTGGTAGACGCAGGCTTTAGCCTGTGTCTTTATGTAATAATTTCTTCTAAATCAAAATCCAACGAACCTTTAAACGCATATTCTTCCCAATGAGCAATTAAACCTTTTCTTACGGGATTATCCAAAACATAGATTATATGTTTTTTTAAATCTTCGTTTTTTCTGTGAATATGGTCGTAAAAATCCTTCTGCCATCGTATTCCTTTTCTATTCTTTGATAACCAAAAACCTGTTTTTTGTTTAAATCTTACTATCATTCTCCATAAATCTGCTTCCTCTGAGTTCCCTTCTATAATCAGGTGTACATGGTTTAGCATAAATATATATACCCAGTTTTTACAATCATATTTATTCTTTATTTCTATCAGAATTTCTAAAAATTTGTCAACTATTTCTTTATCAACAAACAGAATCTTCTTTTCTTCAATACAGAAAGTAAAAGTTATTTTTACTTTACCCTTATAATAATCCAAAGGTAATCTGTGTTTCCTTTCCCTACGCAGACTAAAGTCTGCGGCTACCGGATTTTCACAATTACTATTATTCCTTCCCTCATCATGAAAAAATTCTTTTTCATTTATAACACTTTTCTGAGTTTTTTTCATTTTATTTTTGACATTACCAAAAACTAATTAGAATTAATTTCTCTTCGATAATCATTTACAGACCTGCGGGAAAGGTTTATCCGAAATTGCTTTTTTATTATATCAGTCAGTTGTCGATCAGTAAGTTTATCTTTTTTTTCGGCAAGAATTTCCTGCAAAAATTCTTTTATTATTGTTTTTCTGTCCGGAAAAAAATCTTTTATAGCTATTTCTTTTCCCCATGGTACTTGCACACTTTTAAGTTTAATCGCCCGAGAGATAAGACTGGAATCTTTTTCTATAATTTGTGCTATCTCTTTTTGAGTAAAGACTTTTCGATCTTTTTTATTACCGCTAAGTAAAAATTTATTTTGCTTTTTAATTATTCCCTGCAAGATTTGATATAAAGTATTTCTCCTGCTATTAATCAATTCCAATGTTTTAGTTAAATTATCCAGTTCTTTTATTTGCCTTGAATTAAATTTCCCTTTTTTCTTTAATTGAGTCAATTTCTCATAATCAATTGAATATTTTCCCTTAACATAACAAAAATCAAAATATCCTATCGAAAATCCATCCCGTTCTTTTTCAATGGAAGCAACCCGAGCATAAAATACCCGGGTGGAGGGATCGGTTATTGCCGGAATAGTAAAAGAACTCTGAATGGAAATATCATTAACCAAATCGATTATTTCAGTTACTTTTTCTATTTTCATACTACATTCTTCGGCTATTTCTTCCAGACTTAAATTATCCCGGCAATCCAGGAAATATTCCCTGAATTTGGCAATTCCCAACTGTTTGATAACTTTAATTATATCTTCCCTTCCTTCCAGCAATGATTCTATGGAAACTTCTGATTTATCAGCCAAAATTTCTTCTTTAAGTTCATATGCCCGGATTATTTTTGTTTTAGGAAATTTAACAAAAGAAATAACCTTTTCTTTTTTATCTTTAAAACTAACAGGATAAGTTAATTTTTTAAATAAAGGACTCTGCTCTATATGCTTTATAAGTTCCTTAAATTCCACTTCCTTTAAATCCATCAAATCCGCTAACTGCATCCGGCCAATAAGTTTTGGTAAATGCTTGAGTTTTTGGATAGAAACATTTCTTAAAGACTGTGGCATTATTTTATCTCCCTACCGAGCAAAGTAATGTTAAAAATGTTTTATTTTTTGGTAGCCGCAGGCTTTCTTGTCCGCCTGTGGAGGAAACCTGCGTTTTTATATAATAATTTCTTCTAAATCAAAATCCAATGAATCTTTAAACACATACTCTTCCCAATTATCAATTATAACAATTTAAGGCTAATCTGTATCTCCGTCCCCTACGCAGGCTAAAGCCTGCGGCTACCAACTTCCCACAATTACTATCATTACCCCATCAACAAAAGGGTTGTAGTGTTTTTTATCGTCGAACTTAACATTTTAATTTTATTTTGGAAAATGTTAATTGAACAGTAATATAATAGGACTAATTTTGCTTTTATATGGTCGATATTAAACATTATTTTCTTAAACATGTCAATAGACAACAGACAAAAACAGATTTAGTCCATAGTCCACAGTCGATAGTCCATAGACAACAGATAACAGAAAGTTATTAGTTATTAGTTAACTACAAAAAAACAAAGATAAATACTGGCACAAAGGAAAAGACAACAGATAGTCCATAGACAACGGAATAAAGACAATAAACATATAAGTTAAAAATTTTGGGACTTTGAATTTGGGAGTTTGGAAAAATAGTCAAACATAGTTTATGATAATGTATTTTCCCTCTTTGAAAAAGGGGGTTAGGGGGATTTATGACTTTTTATGCCAATTGGTGTAGCGGTCTGAAAGAAGAGTAAGAACTACAGTTCGGAAACAGGCTTATATTTTAGATTATAAAATTTGGTGAGAAATAATAATTGCTTCGGCAATTTCCTTCATTGATTTTCGGTTGTCCATACTTTTTCTCTGTAACCGGCGAAAAGACTCTTCTTCGGTTAAGTCATTTGCCCTCATCAAAATTCCTTTTGCTCTTTCCACCAGTTTGCGCGTTTCCATCTCTTCCTGAATAATCTTCGTTTTTACCATCAACTGAGCATTTTCAATAACAATTGCTGCTTGATTAGCCACGGCAATAAGTGTTTCTGTTTCACTTTTAGTGAATTTATGAGACTTGGATGTATAACTGTTTATCACCCCAATTACCCGTCCTTTAACGCTTAAAGGTACACTCAAAAGCGAACACAGATTCTCAGTTACTGCTATGCTTTTATTAATAAATCTGGAATCTTTTTTTACGTCAACAGTCTGAATAGGTTTATTTTCCTTCGCTACCTGACCGGAAATACCTTCGCCTAATTTTATGTGGGGTTTTTTATTGTAAGCTTTACTTACCGAATGACTTGCCCGAATAACTAATTCATTTTTTCCTTCATCTAAAAGCATCAACGAACATATTTTCGAACCCATTACTTTTGCCGTTACAGTGACAATTAGAGATAATATATCATCCAGATAAAGATCGGAAACAATCGTTTTGCTGACTTCCTGAATTGCTTTAAGTTTTTTAGCATAAGTTGATCGATTAGATTTTGAAACAACCATAATTTTTATTCTACACTATTTATAATTTATTTTTTAACATTATTTATTTTTTGCTCTCAGGCAATTAAAACCCTCTCCCAGCCTGCAATCTACACAAGTATCCACTATATTTTCTGCCATTGAAAGTTGTGATTCACACAAACCGCAAAAAAATTCTTCACCTTTTTTCATCGGGCCGGGACAGGGGGTAATAGTCATTGGACAAACATTTATACAGTCATTACATTGTTTGCAAAATTCCGGGCGTTTATCAAAAGGTAAAGCAACATGGCGTTCACTACCACGCCCGACAAACCCCAAAGATTTAGACTGCCATGTTTCAGCACAAATTCTAACACACCGTCCACATAATACACAATCTTTGTTACGGAAAGGATAGCGTACCTCTTTGACCCCACATCTAAGGGCAATATCCTGAATAGCACGTGAATTAGGTGCCTCAGCTACTAACATTTCCGCAATATTTTTTCTTGCTTTAAGTATTCGTTCTGTATGAGCTAAAATTACCATTCCTTCTTCTACTTCCAGCGTACAAGAAGTAGTAACTTTTGATTTACCATTTTTTACAACCTCTACAATACATAACCGGCACGCACCTATGGGACTAATCCCGGGCATATGACAAAGATGCGGAATACATATACCATAACTTAAAGCAGCATCTAATACTGAAGTACCCTGCGGCGTCTTAACTTTAGAGCCGTTAATTGTAAGTGTTACATATTCATTCATTCGTTTTCCTCTTATGAAATAGTAATTGCGTTAAATTTACATACTTCTTTACAAATACCACATTTTTCGCATTGGTCATCATCAATTCTGTAACTTTTTTTCTTCTCTCCAGAAATAGCACCGTGAGGACAAGCCTTAAGGCAACTTCCGCAACCGGTACATTTATCTTCATCAATTGAATAATGTATCAATTCACGACAGACCCCGGCAGGACATCGTTTATCTTTTATGTGGGCTTCATATTCGGATTGAAAATATTTAATCGTAGAAAGTATTGGATTGGGAGCTGTTTTACCCAAAGCACATAAAGAGGCTATTGATACTGTTTCCGCTGTTTCTTTAAGCAATTCCATTTTTTCTTCTGTCCCCTTGCCTTTAGTAATATCATCAATTATTTCCAACATACGGCTTAACCCCACTCGGCAAGGAACGCATTTACCGCAAGATTCGTCCAAAAGAAATTTTAAAAAATATTTAGCAACATCAACCATACAGGTTGATTCATCCATAACTACCATGCCGCCGGAACCCACCATTGAACCGGCTTCGGCTAATGCCTCAAAATCCACAGGTAAATCAAAAAGCTCCTCCGGCAAACAACCCCCGGATGGCCCCCCTGTCTGAACGGCTTTTATCCTTTTTCCCGTAGCAGAGCCGCCACCTATATCGTATATAATCTTGCGCAAGCTGGTTCCCATAGGAACCTCAATTAATCCTGTATTTTTTATTTGTCCGGTGAGAGCAAAAATTTTCGTTCCTTTACTCTTAGCAGTACCTTTTGAAGCAAACCAGGATGCACCATTTTTTATAATAAAGGGAACATTAGCCCATGTTTCAACATTATTTAAATTTGATGGAAGGTCATTAAAACCTTTATCTGTGGTATGAATATCCTTAGGCCGGGGCTCACCTACTTTACCTTCTAAAGAGGCCATTAAAGCAGTTGATTCTCCGCATATAAATGCTCCGCCTCCCCTAACTATCTTTATATCAAAGGAAAAGTTTGTCCCAAAAATGTTTTTACCTAAAAGCCCCAATTCTTCCGCTTGTTGAATTGCTATTTTTGAATGTTTTACTGCAAGTGGATATTCGTTTCTCACGTATATATAACCATGTTTTGCACCAATTGCAAATGCACCAATAAGCATCCCTTCAATGACCGCATGAGGATTACCCTCTAATACACTTCTATCCATATAAGCCCCGGGGTCACCTTCATCTGCATTACAAATAACATATTTTGGACTACCTTCAGCATTTCGGCAATATTCCCATTTCTTTCCTGTAGGAAATCCTCCTCCCCCTCGGCCTCTAAGTCCGGATTCTTTTATCTCTTGAATGATTTCTTCCGGAGACATCTTGGTCAAAACTTTAACTAATGCCGAGTATCCACCCTGGGCTATATAATCATTAATATTACACGGATCAATTAATTTGTTTTGTTCAAGAACAGTCCGATTCTGGGATTTATAAAAAGAAATATCTCTTTCATAAGTAATTTTCTTTCCTGAAGTCGCGTCTGTATATAATAATCTTTCTATAATTTTATCTTTCGATAGCGTTTCAGAAACGATTTCAGGAATATCTTTTGGTTTAACAAAAGAATAAAAAATATTTTCGGGTTCAATAACCATAAGCGGCCCTTGTTCGCAAAAACCATGACAACCCGTTGTTCTGATTTTTATCTTTTCTGTTAATCCTTTGTGTTTCAATTCTTCGTGTAAAGATGTTATTATAGATGAACATCCCGATGCCTGACACCCTGTGCCCGCACAAAGAGTAACTATTTTACTATATTTCTGATTATCTTTTTTTGTTCTTTCCGATAGTTCTTTCAAACTTTTCATACTTGTTATTGTATTCATTGTTTTTTACTTTCTTTACAAGATTTGTTGCGATATTTTTGTATTAAAACACGTAATTTACCTGCAGTCATATGATCGTAATATTTTCCATCCAACACCACCACAGGACCCAATGCACAAGCACCCAGGCAATTAACCGTTTCTACGGTAAATTCCCCGTCCTCGGTAGTCTCTCCGGGCTTAATACCCAATTGACCAAGCACTTCATCTAAAAACTTAGGGGCTCCCCTTACATGACACGCTGTCCCCATACACACAGTTAAAATATGTTCTCCCCGTGGTTTAAGAGTAAACGCTTTATAAAAATTTGCCACTCTAAATACTTCAATCAAAGGTACTTCTAATTTTTCAGATACATTCCTTAAAATATCTTCAGGGAGATAGTTATAAGTTTTCTGAACTTCCTGTAGTACTTCAATCAATTCAGATGAAGACTTGCCCGTAGTTTCTAATATGTTATCCAATTTTTCCGTATGCACAATTTCAACCTCTGTTTAAATTTTAATTTTTAATTTAAAAATTATTATATTTTTTTAAAGCAGCGGAAGATATTTTTCCAGTTCAAAGGAAGTAATCTGTACCCTGTAATCTTCCCATTCTCTCTTTTTGTTAAGGATAAAACGCAGGAAAATATGTTCTCCTAAAGTTCCTTTAACGAATTCACTCTTTTCCGCTTCTTTAATTGCTTCAAAAAGATTTAAAGGTAAACTGGAAATATTTCTTTTTTCTATTTCCGACATTTGCATCTTATAAAGGTTAGGTTCTATAGGCGCCGGCAAAACATATTCTTTTTCCATTCCTCTTAAACCCGCAGCCAACATCACTGAAAAAGCAAGGTAAGGATTAGCCGCCGGATCCGGACAGCGCAATTCCATTCTTGTTGCCTTTTCATTTCCCGGCCGATACAAAGGGACTCGAATCAATGTCGTCCTGTTTTTTTGAGCCCAGGAAATATAGACCGGTGCTTCAAACCCGGAAACAAGTCTCTTGTATGAATTTACCCACTGACAAACTACCAGAGAAAATTCTCTTATATGTTTTAATTGTCCGGCTATGAATTGCTTGGCTAAAGAAGAAAGATGATGTTTATCTTTAGCATCATAAAAGGCATTTCGTTCTTTCTTAAAAAGTGATTGATGGGTATGCATTCCGCTGCCGTTGTGTCCTAATAAAGGCTTGGGCATAAAGGTAGCATAAACACCGTATTGTTGAGCAATCTCTTTAATACAATAACGCATAGTAATAATATTATCAGCCATAGATAAAGCATCAGAATAAGCCGGATCTATCTCATGCTGGCTGTGAGCTACCTCATGATGACTGGCCTCTATGGCAATACCCATCTCTTCTAAAACTCGCACCGTTTTGTTACGCATATCATTAGCTAAATCATTAGGAATAAGTTCAAAATATGTCCCTTCATCAAGAATTTCAGTGTTTTTACTGTTTTTAAAATAAAAATATTCCATTTCAGGCCCTACATTAAAAGTAAAACCTTTTTTTTGGGCCTGTTCTAAATTACGCTTAAGAACATAACGGGGATCTCCTGGATAAGGAGTCTTATCCGGATTTAAAATGTCACAAAACATCCTGGCTACCGGACCCTCTTCTATTGCCCAGGGAAGAATCTTAAAAGTTGAAACATCAGGCATAGCAATAATATCCGATTCTTCTGCCTCAGCAAAACCGGTTATTGACGAACCATCAAACCCTTTGCCGTACTCTAAAGTAGGTTTTAACTCTTTTGGCGTAATGGAAACACATTTCAATGTCCCTAAAATATCTACAAACCAGAGCTGAATGGTTTTGACTTTTTTTTCTCTAACAATTTTTAATATATCCAAACTTGCTTTATTCATCGTTAATCCTTTCCTTTTTTAACAAAAAATAAACTATAATGTTATGCATTATGGTTGCCATTTTACTTTAAAAAATTATTAATGTCAAGAAAAAACAAAAAGCTCCGGTTGCCGAACTGTATTTCTTGTTCCTTTCTGTGCACCTGCGAATAAATCTGTGTTATATCTAATGTAGTTGCCCAATTTACTTGTCCGCCAGTCTGTTTGGAGGATTGGGCTAATGAATACTTTTTCCGAGGGGCGTCATACATTCGACAAGCTCAGTACAAGTTCATGTCGCCACTACAATTGCTTTAAAAATCAGAGTTGTAACACCGTCTGGAAAGCAGAAATCCATTTTTCAATAATAATATTTTTCTGTGATAGTTGCAGGCTTTACGACTTAAAACCTACGCAACTTAAAAGTTGTAGCTACAGAAATAGAACAATATTCACTGCCATTTTTTGGTCAAAACAAAAAAATTCATAAATTCGTTATAATTACAATAAATTCTTTAAAAAGTTGCTATAAAAAATATGAATAAGTTATAATTTTTTTTAAACAAGCTCCTTATAATAATCCTGCAGGGGTTTGGGTAAATTTTTATCCTTAGCTACAGATTGAATACCTTCAACACTAGCCTGAGCGGCCGTTAATGAAGTAATGTAAGGAATTTTATACTGTATCGCCTCCATACGAATAAAACTATCATCGTATTTACCACTGCGTCCGATAGGTGTATTAATAATAAGATTGATTTCTTTATTTTTGATTGCATCGGTAATATTGGGTTTACCTTCATGTAATTTCTTTAGCCTTACACTTTCTATCCCCTTTTCTTTTAAGAAACACCCGGTGCCACTTGTAGCGTAAATATTAAATCCTATTTTCTTAAGCTGTTGGGCAATAAGAACCAAACCCTGTTTATCTTTATCAGCTACGGTTAAAAGGACATTCCCTTTTAGGGGAAGTTTAGTCCCGGCAGCTTCCTGCGCCTTATAGAAAGCAAGTCCAAAGGTTTCAGCAATTCCCATAACCTCACCGGTAGCCCTCATTTCCGGTCCCAACAGAGGATCTACCTCGGGAAACATATTGAACGGAAAAACAGCTTCTTTTACTGCGACATAAGGAAGTTTATAGGTTTTCAACTCGGGAAAATCTTTAATTTTTTTACCCAACATTATCTGGGTTGCTATACGGGCTATAGGAATTCCCGTAATTTTAGAAACCAGAGGAACTGTACGCGATGCCCTGGGATTTGCTTCAAGAATATAGACTTTATCATCACAGATAGCATATTGGATATTCATTAAACCCACAACCTTCAATTCCCTGGCGATTTGAGCAGTATATTTCTCTATTGTCTTTAAATTTTCTTCTTTAATCGTTCTGGTGGGAATAGCACAGGCAGAATCACCTGAATGAACACCGGCCAACTCTATGTGCTGCATAACGGCCGCAACAAATGTATTCTCACCATCGGAAAGAGCATCGACTTCTATTTCAACGGCCTGTTCAAGAAATCGGTCAATAAGCATCGGATATTCAGGACTAACATCTATTGCTTTCTCGGCATATTTTCGCAACATCGTTTCATCATATATAATCTCCATCCCTCTTCCGCCTAACACAAAAGACGGCCTCACCATCAGGGGATAGCCTATCTTTTCAGCAATAGCAATGGCTTTTTCTAACGAACGGGCTGTGCCGCTTTCCGGCTGAAGAATATTAAGAGCAATCATCTTTTCACGAAAACGTTCTCTATCTTCCGCTAAATGAATACTCGCCGGTGACGTACCTAAAATTTTTACCCCATTATCTTCCAATTCCTTAGCAATATTCAAAGGAGTCTGTCCGCCAAACTGGACAATTACCCCTTCCGGTTTTTCTTTCTCATAAATTGCCAGAACATCTTCAATGGTTAACGGTTCAAAATAGAGTTTATTGGAGGTGTCATAATCGGTGGATACAGTTTCAGGGTTACAGTTGACCATAATGGACTCATATTTTTCATCACGCAGAGCAAAGGCTGCGTGTACGCAGGTATAATCAAATTCTATCCCCTGACCAATTCTGTTCGGGCCGCCACCTAAAATCATTATTTTTTTATTTGGCGAAACAGGAATTTCGTCCTTGGCATTATAGGTAGAATAATAATAGGCCGCATCTGTTACCCCACTGACAGGAACAGCTTCAAATCCTACTTTTTTTCCGATGGCAATCCTTTTTTCTCTAATGTCCTTTTCTTTTATTTTAAAAAGACCTGCTAAATATTTATCGGAAAAACCCCACTCTTTGGCTTGCTCCAGCTTTTTATCCGGGAGTTCCTTCCATACAAGCTTCAGTAGTTCCTCTTCAAAATCAACTAATTCTTTCATTTCCTGAAGAAACCAACGTCCGATATGGGTCAATTTATAAAGTTCTTCTACCCCCGCTCCCTTGCGCAAGGCTTCATATACTAAAAAAATACGTTCGCTGGAAGCATAAGCTAACTTCTCTTTTAATCTTTGCAGTGAAAGCGACTTAAAATTCTTAGCCCCTCCCAGACCATATCTTTTTATTTCCAGTGAGCGAATGGCTTTTTGAAACGATTCCTTAAATGTCTTGGCAATACTCATCACTTCCCCTACTGCTTTCATTTGTGTTCCTATTCTATCCTTGGCTCGAGGAAATTTCTCAAAGGCCCAACGGGCAAACTTAATTACTACATACTCTCCACTGGGTTGATATTTCTCCAGCGTTCCTTCCTTCCAATATGGGATTTCATCCATTGTTATCCCAACAGCCAGCTTTGTGGAAATAAGTGCAATCGGAAATCCTGTTGCTTTTGAAGCAAGTGCGGAAGAACGCGATGTTCGGGGATTAATCTCAATTACGACCAATCTGTCATCTTTCAAATTATGAGCAAACTGTACGTTTGTCCCTCCAAGTACACCGATGGCATCTACTATTTTGTATGAAATTTCCTGCATCCGTCGTTGTAATTCCTGTGGAACCGTGAGCATGGGTGCTGAACAAAAACTATCCCCTGTATGTACTCCCATTGCATCAATATTTTCAATAAAACAGACTGTAATTTTTTGATTCTTTTGGTCCCTGACTACCTCAAGTTCCAATTCTTCCCATCCCAAAACAGATTCCTCAACTAACACCTGATGCACTAAACTCACCGCCAATCCCCGACTTACTATGTCCCTTAGTTCTTCAACATTATAGGCAATTCCCCCTCCTGTTCCACCCATGGTATAAGCAGGCCGTAAAACAACAGGATAACCCATTTTTTCCACTATTTTCTCAGCTTCCTCAATAGAATAACATGGCTCGGATAGAGGAATGGATACACCCAATTTTTTCATCGTTTCTTTAAAAATAATGCGGTCTTCCCCCCGTTCAATAGCATCAATTTTAACACCGATAACCTCAACACTATATTTATCTAACACCCCGGCCTTATAAAGAGCAGAGGCAAGATTAAGCCCGGTCTGCCCTCCCAGATTAGGAAGAAGGGCATCTGGTTTTTCTTTTTCGATAATCTTTTCCAAACTCTCCAGGGTAAGCGGTTCCACATAGGTTTTATCAGCCATACCCGGGTCAGTCATTATCGTCGCAGGATTGGAGTTAACTAAAACCACCTCATATCCTTCTTTCTTCAAGGCCTTACAAGCTTGAGTACCTGAATAATCAAATTCACAGGCCTGGCCTATTATTATCGGACCGGAACCTATGATTAAAACCTTGTGAATGTCTGTTCTTTTGGGCATAGTTTATACTCCATTTTATAAATAAAGTAAATGATAAATGGTAAGTTATCACTCCTGAAAATTTATTAAGGGGCATTTTACATGTTATTAATTATATTTGTCAAGTAAAGAGAGCTCTTTTTATTTAAAATTCGTTCTTTCAATATTCCCTATATTTATTGGTAATAGGAAATCTTCTGTCTTTGCCAAAAGCTTTAGAAGTAATTTTTATCCCCGGAGAAGATTGTCTGCGTTTATATTCATTTTTATCAATCATCCGGATAATTTTTCTTACCGTACCAATACTAATTTTATTAGTAGTTATTTTTTGAGAACTTTTGTCCTCTTCCACGTAACCTTTTATGATTTCATCTAAAATCGCATACGGGGGTAAACTATCCCGGTCTTTTTGATTTTCCCGTAATTCTGCTGACGGTTCCCGGACAATAATACTCTCCGGTATTAAAATTTCATTTTCTTTTTCATTCACAAATTCAGCCAGCCGGTAAACCATTATTTTAGGAACATCTTTTATTACGGCAAATCCGCCGGCCATATCACCATACAAAGTGCAATACCCAACGGATGTCTCACTTTTATTTCCGGTAGTAAGTACCAGCCAATTGAATTTATTGGAAAAAGCCATCAAAATATTCGCTCTTATTCTTGCCTGTAAATTTTCTTCGGTAACATCATTTTTCAACCCTGAAAACTCTTTTTGCAGTGCTCCTAAATAAACTTTAAAAATCTTCTCTATCGATATAGTAATCAATCTAATCCCTGTATTTTTAGCTAAAATACGGGCATCTTTTTGTGTCTCTGCTGATGAATAACGAGAGGGCATTGAAATGCCGACAACATTTTCTTTACCTATTGCATCCCCGGCAATCACCGCAGTCAAGGCAGAATCTATCCCCCCACTTAATCCAACAACGACTTTCTGAAAACCGTTTTTTCTTATATAGTCATGCGTTCCTAATATTAAAGCAGAATAAATTTTATTTATCTCTTTTGATTTTTTTACTTTCCGCTGTTGTAAAACAGGTTTTTTACTCTTTTCAGGGACACTTATTTTAATACAATTTTTACCTTTATTTTTTTTGGCTGTTTTTTTTACGGGTAAATCGGCAACAATCAAATCCTCTTCAAATTGTTTGCCCCTTATTATTTCTTTGCCCGTAAAATCAAAAATAACACTGTCTCCGTCAAAAACAAGCTCGTCCTGTCCTCCCACTAAATTATTATAACAGAGATAAGTTCTTGTTTCTTTTGCCTGTTTAATCAATATTTTCTTTCTTAAACTTTCTTTTCCGGCATAATAAGGAGAAGCGGAAATATTTATTATCAGTTGTGCCCCTTTGTCTGCCTGCAACCCGGCTACCCCTCCGGGTTCCCAGATATCCTCACAAATATTAACCCCGAAAACAATCTGATTCATTACAAACAAAGGAGATTTTTTACCCGTTTTAAAATACCTTTTCTCATCAAAAACCCCGTAGTTAGGTAACCTGCTTTTATGGCAAATTCCTTTTATCTTTCCTTTGCTGATTATAGCTGCTGCATTATATAAATGACCGGATTTGTCTCTGTCCACAAATCCGACAATTACGACAATAGAGGAAATTTTCTTCACTAATGAATTCAATGCTTTTAGATTATCTTCTACGAAATGTTTTTTTAACAACAAATCCTCGGGAGGATATCCACATATGGCTAATTCAGGAAAGGTTACTATATCGGCTTTGAGCTTTTGAGCCTGCTTAATAAACCAATCGATTTTACTACTATTTCCCTTAAAATCCCCTACTACAGTATTAATCTGAGCTAAAGCTATTCTCACTTTTCCTTCTTTCTATTTTTATTAGATTTATGCAAAATATCTGCCTGGTTATCTTAAAAATTGGCAGATATACAAAATGCTTATATTGAAATATTAACCATTGCTTTGCGTAAACTTTAAACATTATACATCAAAAAAAAACAATTAGTCAAGTTATCTTTCTACGCTCTTGTCAATCTTTTATTTTTTTAAAAGCCAAAAAAAAATTCTTTCTCTATCTGAAAAAATCCTTGACTCAATTAAGTAATTATGGCATACTTCTTAAAATACTTACGTTAAAATTTTCAATATTATTAATTATCCCAAGGAGAAAATTATGGAAGTAATGGAAGCGATAAAAAAAAGATGCAGTATTCGCAGTTATCAGGATAAACCCGTCGAAGAAGAAAAATTAAAGCTTGTTTTAGAAGCAGCACGACTTGCTCCTTCGGCTAAAAACAAACAGGAATCTAAATTTATCGTAGTCAGGGATAAATCGTTACGTCAAAAGCTTATGGTTGCCGCCAAAAATCAGAGTTTTGTCGGGGAAGCCCCGGTAATAATTGTTTGCTGTTCGGCGGACACGGAATATAAAATGACCTGCGGACAACTTGCTTACCCTATCGACGGAGCAATTGCCCTGGACCATATGACTTTAAAAGCAGTTGAAGAAGGTCTGGGAAGCTGTTGGATAGGTGCTTTTTTCGAAGAACAGGTAAAAGAAATATTAAATATACCTGCAGAAGTGCGAATAGTTGATTTACTTGTTCTTGGTTATCCCAAAGAACCTTCAGTCACTAGAAAAGGCAGATTACCTCTTGAACAAATTATAATGAATGAAAAATGGCAACAAATTTAATAAATTTATTTTGATAATGCCGTTAAAATTCCTTTAAGAAAGTTAAAGTATTTAGCTACAGACGATATTTTCACTTTTTCCCCGACAGAATGAGGATTTTCAATCCAGGGGCCGATAGAAATCATATCCATTCCCGGAAATTTTTCACCGATTATCCCGCATTCTAATCCTGCATGAACTATTTTAGCCGAAGGTTCTTCCTTAAATAAATTTTGATAAACATTTTTAGCCAGATTCAAAAGTTTCGAATTTTCATCCGGGTTCCAGCCGGGATAAAGCCTTCCGTCTTTTACCAGAGCACCTGCATCAACTCCTATAGTTTTTAATCTATCCCTTATTCCTGCCAATTCAGCATTGACACAACTCCTGCTCATTGAACGAATTATAACCTCTCCTTTTTCTTCTTCACCTTGTTTAGTACGAATTTTAGCCAGATTAGTAGAAGTCTCCACGACATCTATTTGCTCACACATTTTAACGACTCCGTGAGGCAAACCACTTAAAAGTTTTAATATCCTATTTTTTAAATTTGATTTTATTAAATATTCTTCAGTAGATTCAATTGTTAAGGAAATAGCTTTTATTTGTAAATTTGGTTCAGTCAACTTAAATTCATCGGATAACTCTTTAAAAAACATAGCTATCCCTGACTTTAACTCTTGAACATCAGCTGTTTTTATCAATATATGGGCTTTAGCTTCCCGGGGGATAGCATTTAATTTGTTTCCGCCGTCAATCTTGATTAAATCAAGTTTGAATCTCTCCTCTAAGCATAATAACGCCCTGCTCAGCAATTTAATTGCATTTGCCCGGCCCAGATGAATATCTATCCCGGAATGCCCTCCTTTCAACCCAAAAACTTTAATGACATATTTTTCTTTTCCCTCAACAGATGTTTTTTTATAATTAAAAGGAAAACCAAATCTTGTATTTCCACTGCCGGCACAGCCAATATATATGTTTTCATCCTCCCCGTCCAGATTCAACATTATTTTTCCTTTTAAAAAATGGGGTTCAATTCCCAATGCCCCGGAAAATCCTGCCTCTTCATCAACGGTAAAAAGACACTCTAACGGGGGATGTACTACATCAGAAGCATCTAAAACGGCTAACATTGAAGCAACCCCTATCCCATTATCGGCTCCCAAAGAAGTATCTACGGCATAAAGATAATCCCCTTCAACCCTTAATAAAACGGGGTCTTTGGAAAAATCATGCTTAACTTCTTCGTTTTTTTCACAAACCATATCCAGATGTGCCTGAATAATAACTTTGGGAAGTTGTTTATCTCCGGAAGAGGAACTATCCACCCTTGCTGGTTTACGAATGAGAATATTGCCGATTTTATCTTCCCAAAACAAAAGATTCCGTCTGCGAGCAAATTCCTTTACATACTCCCTTATCTGTCCCTCCTGTTTGGAACAGCGGGGAATATCACTAATTTCCTTAAAATACTTCCAGACATTGCCGGGCTCAAGATTTAAAATAGATGACATTTAAGATTTATCCTTTCTTTTTAGTCGGTATTTTCTTTTTTAATGTTTTTTATCGGGGCCCTGAGTTTTTTCTTTTCGGATTGCATTTTCTTCAGTTTCAAGACCTTTTCTTTGGCTTTTTTCGAGCGCCTACGCTTTTGCCGGCGTATTTTTTCTATCTGCTGTTGTTGGGCACTTTCCTTACCCAGGATTATTGACTCAATTTTATCAACTAAAATTCTTCGTGCCAAAAATCTATTGAGCGATTGGACCCTTTCTTTTTGACATTTTATTTCTATTCCGGTAGGAATATGTTTTAAGTATACGCAGGTAGACGTCTTGTTTACTTTTTGGCCGCCTTTCCCGCTGGAACGAATAAATTTTTCAATAATATCTTTTTCAAAAACACCCAGTTTCTGCATCCGTTCTTCTAAGTTTTTTTGCTTTTTTAAGCTTATTTTGAATAACATATTTTATACCAACTATTTTTATTTAAATGGCTTATATTTTAAAGATGAATCGAAATTTCTTTAATAAATTACTTTAGCTTTTTTGGAAATTATTAAAGTAAATTATTAAACAACCGTCATCTATCTTTGTTTTTACAAATGATTTAAAACATATTTTACCAAAAATTGCTTTATAATAATCTAAGTTTTCCTTTGCTTAATCTTTCCTCTTTTGATGGGGCAAAATTACCTGTCGCTTTCTTTTACTTCTAACACTGTTGAGTTACGATACAAAAGGACAACTACTACTACACAGCTAAACAAAAGCATATTTACTATATTAAAAGCTTTCCAAACAATATCCGCAGACAATATGCCGGAAGGAAACATTGCCAATAAACAAAACCATACACCTAACACCCAGGCCAGACTAATATCTTTCGATGATTTTCGCTTAATTATGCGTATAATTAGCGGAATATTCCACAAAGGCAATACTATTGCTGCTACCAAACCAATATTTTCAATCATTTTATTACTCCTTATAATTTTAGTATCAATGCGACGGTTAAGATTGTATCGGTTTTTTCAAACCCTTCAACCGGTTGATGGGCATATTTTAAATTATAACCAATTTTTGAAGATAAATTCTGACTTAAGGCCGTAGTTAACGCTGTTGTTGAATTGACCTTATAATCATCCGATTCTTCCATATTGCCCGCAAATTCACATTCAAGAGAAAAAACGGCAGTTTGAGAGAAAAGATGCTTATATTCTCCATACATCCTATAAGAACCATACTCTATCTGTGATGAACCGTCAAATACATTGATTATGTCTTCAATAGTATAACCGGCACCTAATTCACTTTTGAGTTTATCAAACTCTTTATCAACCAGCCAATAACCGACTCCACCTTGTAGTTTATATTGATTATTTAATCCAATGAAATGATTTTTCAACCATTCCCCATACTCAAAAAGATATATTTTTTTTCCTACGCTATATTCAATTTTTTCACCCAAAGTATACTGTTCGGCAGTAGTCGTACTCCCTTGAGTAGAAAAAAGAAAACTGCCGTCTAATTTAAAAATTGTCCTGGTCCAATTTTGTTGGTATAAAACATCTAAATTAGCAGTGGATATTTCGCTATTTCCATCGGATGAAATATAGGAAATCTCTGTAGTTAAACTACGTTTTTTTTCTTTCCCCTCTGCCGAAAACAATTTAGAACTAAACGACATAAAACATATTCCGGCTAATAATAACCCTGTAAAAACTTTCTTCATCATATTCACCTCCTTTTTTTATTAAGTTGAGCACTCCTTACTTCCTTATAAACAATTCTCTGCCTCAGACAAAAACTTACTTTTTATTTCTGTCTTAAAGAAGCATTTAAACAAACCGCTTTTTCTTTAACTGAACGAATATCTTTCCATTCGGATAATGCAAACGACGGGAAAAAACTATTATTCTGTAAAAGCGGTTCTTCGTCGATTCCGTTAAAGTTTTCAGCCATTTTTGTGCCGGGAATAGGCGAAAACTCACTCAATGATATTTTACCTCCCAGCGAATGAACAAAATCTACCCCCTCTTTTACTTCCTCGATGTTACTTCCCGGGGCACCTAACATGAGATATACCGAATACTCTCCTTTCTTGTATCCGGCTTCCTTTAAATTAGATATTGCCTTTTGAAGTTGTTCCCCGGTAACCTTTTGATGCCAAAGCTTTTCTTTTCCCTTATTAACTGTTTCCAGACTCAATATTGGATTTACAAAGTTTACCTTTTTCATCAATTTAGCTATCTCTCTACTAAGAAATTTAGCATGCAAGCCATTAGGAGTATAAAAATTCATATCCTGACCTACTTCTTTTACAATTGCTTCCAAATACCAGCTTATATAATCCTGATTAAATAAAAGGGCATCATCATAAAAAGCAAAATTTCTTATACCTTTTTGATAAAGTAATTTAATCTCTTTTAAAGCACTTTTTTTTTCTTTGAGCATAAAACCAGGGCCCAACAGCTTTTGAGCACAATAAAGGCAATTAAAAGGGCATCCCAGGGATATTCTCAAAACAGTATAAGCGGGATTGTGATAACATTCATAATCTATCAGTTCGTTTAAGATATTGCTAAAAGAAAAATCACATTCTTTTCCCAAAATCAGGGAAAGTTTATACAACTCCTTATTCTTAACAACATAATCCGCCCCGCTTTCCTCTACTGCATGATTATAACACAAACTTGCATAGGTTCCCCCTAAAATGACAGGAACACCTTGATAAACCCGCTTAAGCGTCTTTATTGCCTGAAATACCCCTTGATACCAGTAAGTCATACTTGAAGACACCAGTATAAAATCTATATCCTCCGGTGGTAAAGCTTTTTTGAAATATTTTATAGGTAATCCGTATCTTTTATACTTCCGGGGAATGTTTTTAAAAACATCCGGCTGTTTGATTTCTTCAATTAAATATTTTCCTGTACCATCCGAACGGTCTTTAATTTTTTCTTTAATCAAAGGATGGTGTCTATCTAATGTATCTACATAGTATACGTTAAAACCCGCTTTTTTAAGTATTGAGGATATTTTTAAAAACCCCCAGGGTTTAAGCCATAAATCATAAGCCGCAAAATCGTATATCCAGGGATTGACCAGTAATATTTTTTTCATATTTTATTGATTAACGTTATGATTTTTCAAATATTTTTCAGATATAACGGTCAAAACAATTATTCCAAGCATATATTTAGGATTTATTGCTATTACAGGGAAATTTTCCACTTAAAACACATAAATTATCTAATACATTCATAACGCTATCCGTATTTAAAGATTTTTCTATAGTATAATCCAATGCAACGGTTAGTTTTTTTAATGATAACTTCTGCAGGAATTCTTTTTGCATTCTTTTTCTTTCTTCTTTATTTAAATGACACATTTTTATTAATTTTATACGGTCTTTAAGAAACAAAACAAAAAATTGCTGATTAAAAATCCGCTCAATGGATGTTTTAATTTCAGATTGTGAAAGATAATTTATGCAATCCATTTTATTATTACTTCGGACAAAAAATTTCTCGTCATAAAAAAGAATACCCGTATCTATCACCCGAAACAATTTAATTTTTCTTAAAAAACGGTTCATAGCTGTTTTTTCTTTTATTTCCATCCTAAAAGGAAGAGAACAAAAGAGTTCAATAATTAATTTAGAAATACCATCCCGGACTGGCCAGCTATAAGAAATTTTTATTTGTTTTGTCTTATAAACCCCTTCGACATAACCAACCCTTACTATACCTTTTTTTAGCCTTCCACCCATTCGAAAAGCAATCTCATTTAATTTACCCCGAACCTTTTTACTCAGATTATTAATTAAATAAAAAAACACACCCACACCAAAAACTACAGGCAACAAAACTATAACAATCAAAAACAAAATTTTCATTCATTTATCCTTATTTTATAGATTGGAAGACATCCCTTAAATTACGCGCAAATATCCCCCCAATTATTATTTCGGGCGTGGAAGACTTGAATCTAATATGCTTGTTATTATTCTTCCGGGAAGAATCTTGCTTAATATGCGTAGTAAAAAAACCTCAGAATTAATCGTAATCAAAAATCTTTTTCCTTTGCATTTATTAATTATTTTTTCGGCAGCTTTTTGGGGGGATAAAAGAGAATGCCTGGCAGAAAGGCCTTTTGACATCCATTCAGGCATATTTTTTCTTTCCTCGGCATATTGAGGTGTATCTATATCTGCGGGACAGGCTACATATACAGCTATATCTTTACAAAGAAGTTCTCTTCTAATTGCCTCAGCAAAATTGACAATTCCCGCTTTTGCCGCACAATAGGTAGAATATCCTGCCCCTCCGATTAATCCAAATGCCGACGAAATCATTAAAATTTTAGAACCGGGCGTTAATAAAGTCATAAAAATTCTAGTTGATAATATCGTTCCCCATAAATCAATTTCAATATCCTCTTTCATTTTTTCATAATCATCATAATCAGCCAATAAACCCACACTAACTACCCCCGCATTCAACACCAGAAATTCTATTTTTCCAAACTGCCCTTTTATGCTTTCAAATATATTGGTCAAATCTTCCTGAGAAGTAATATCTCCCTGAAAACCATAAACATCAAACCCCATCTTTTTAATGTTATCCACTGCCTCATCCAGCTTATTTTTCCTTCTGGCAATAAGGATAGGAACATAACCTTTTTCCGCCAAATTTTTAGCAAAAGCAAACCCCAAACCTGATGACCCACCCGTAATTAGGGCATATTTCTTGTCTTCCACAATACTAAACCTCCTTTAATGGTTTCCCCACTTATCTTTACCTTCCGTCTTTTCAGACCGTATCACAATCCCCTTTTTGGTAGTCGCAGGGCTTTCTTGTCCGCCTGTGGAGGAAGCCTGCGAAAAAACTTTGCCGATAACGCAACCTAAAGGTTGCGGCTACCACATAAAATCTGAGTTATGACACAGTCTGTTTAATCCAATGACGATTTATAAAATCACTTTAGTTCAACTCACCGGTTTTACCGTTAAATAATTTAGTGAAACATCTCCTTCTTTTATGCTGTTTCGCATTAAATCGATGCCACAACGACAGTACTTTGTGATTTGTTTCCAACTGGTTGGATGTTTCCACAACAGTAATATTATTTTTTACATATGTTTTATATCCTTCCGTCATAATTAGAGCATTTAATCCTTTCCCCTGAAAATCTTCTCTTATGGCTATAATTAATAAATCAGCTTTATCGTTTTTCTTGTTAGCCTTTAATAAATGAATAAACCCAAAAGGAAAAATTTTTCCCTTTGCCTTTTGCAAAGCTATTGATATCGAGGGTATAGTAAGCCCAAAAGCAACTATTTTATCATCTTTATCAAGTATTAATTGCAAAAACTCAGGACGAAGAAAAGAAAAAATTTGTTTGGTATAATAATCCATTTGTCTCTCGGATAAAGGCACAAATCCAAATATGTTTTTATAACAATTATTTAATAACTGAAATATTTCTTTCACGTAGGATAGTAGTTCTTTTGTTGTCTTTAATCTAAGCACTTTCAGTTTAAACCTTTTTTTTACAATATTTGCCATCCGCTCAATTTTTTCATCTACGGTATCGGATAATTTTATCCGGAATTCCAGCCAATCCACTTCCTTTTTATAAGATAATTTTTCTAAATGTTCCGGATAATATGGATAATTATATATGCCCATCATACTACCCAACTCCTCAAACCCCTCTATAAGCATTCCTTCTTTATCAAAATCAGTAAAACCAAGGGGTCCTTGCATCCCAACCATCCCGTTTTCTTTTACCCAATTCTCAACAGCAGTAAATAATGCTTTAGACACATCATAATCGTCAATAAAGTCTACCCATCCAAATCTCGCATATTTGTTTTTCCAGACCTCAACATATTTCTCATTGATAATTCCGGCGATTCTTCCTACAACCTCATTCCCCTTATAAGCAAGATAGTATTTTGCTCTGCAAAAATCAAAAGCGGGATTCGATTTTTTGCTTAATGTCGTCCTTTCATCCATATTCAACGGCGGCACCCAATAGGGACAATTCTTGTATAATTTGTGTGGAAAAAGAATAAACTTTTTCATTTCCTTTTTTGATTCTACTTCCTTAATCGTTACTTCCATATTCAGCCTCCAATTAAAATAAAAAAATTCAGTCAACCAAATTGTCTTAGTATGTAAATATCATATCATTTCCCGAGCATTTTCTACCATGTAATAATGTATGTACAACTGTCAGCCCCATTCTTTCTACATGGTTTTGAATCGTCATGTGTAATATTTGCTTTTATTTCGAATTTTCTTGCCATTGTCATTATAATTCCAAAATCAAATGCACAAGGATAAGGATTTCTACATTCACTAATTATCATATTTGTAGTATCCATTCTTTCATATCCATAATGACCAATTCCTTCTTCCATTTTACCCGTATCAACATCAAATAAAACCTTTCCCTTTTTTCTATGATTCATATGATAAGCTATATCTATTGAGCTTATCGCACTATCAATATCTTTAACCCATGGCGGAAAAATCGCATTTTCAGGAATTTTCATCCCGATTAGTTGTAATGTTGCATCACCAATTTCTTTGGCTATTTTCTCAAATGCTCTTAACCAACTATCATGAGAATACCAGTATTCCTTTTCAATCTTGAGGTTACCATTTTTTTCTATACCAATTCCCACCCCTAATAAATATTTCTTTGCTAAACTTTTATAGTTACCCAAACCATCTACTACTGAATTTACAGTTGTACCATTTACTTCAATACCTTGCTCAAAAGCTTTAAATTGCATATAATTCTCCTTTGGGAAAACCCAGGAAACAACAGAGTTATTTCGGTTAATTTACTCTCCTAACATCGCCGCTATTATTTTTCCTCTTTTGTTAATTTATTTGTTTTACTTTTTTTGTTTATAATAAAAATAAAAAAAACCTACTTTTTATATATCTATATTTTAGTTAATTATCCCTTTATTGTCAATTTATTTATTCTTTTACTAATGTCCTTTATTTTTCCCTTTTTGTGTTCTTTTCAAAAAAATGGTATCCTTTTATAATGCAATCACAAACCATCTGAACAATATTTTTATAATCCCCATAATCGGCTTTACCCAGGGCCATATAATATTTATAGCGATCATCTATCTGAACAATTGCCGGAGCAAAACCCTTGCTTAAAAGCTGAGTAATCATAATCAATCTTCCCACTCTCCCATTTCCGTCAAAAAAAGGATGAATAACTTCAAATTCATAATGGTCATGGGCAATTTTTTTTACAGGTTCTTTTTTGTAATTATTAATATTTTTAATCAACTTACCCATCCTCAGAGGAACATCCTGTGCGGAAGGAAGTACTTTTTCCGTATTAGTCAGATTAACAAACCCTGTCCGATATTTACCGGGTAATTTATTACTAAAATTATACATCACTATCTCATGCAGTTTCAGAATATAATTCTGGTCAATTTTAAAACCGTAACAAATCTTATCTAATAGAAATTCCAAAGCATTTCTATGATTGATGGCCTCTAAGACCTCAAAGAATTCCTTTCCCCTTACCTTTTTCCCTTCAAAAGCCCTTTCAGTCTCTTTTACCGTCAAACGGCTTCCTTCTATGGCATTAGAATGATAGGTCATTTCTAAAAAGAATTTATCACGTATCTCTTTGTTGTTTTTTAATATCCGGATAGGATTTTTTAGCTTATTACGCAATTGCAAAACAACATCCCTTAAATCCACATATTCTTTAAATAATTGTTCAATATCATTAGACAGGGAAGGATGCGGTACAACATTTTTATCCAGCCAGCGATATAGGGTCTTATAGCTTACTTCCAGACGCCGTGCAAGCTCAGAACGGGATATTCCTGTTATTTTAATAATTTCTTCTAATTTTTCTTTATCACTTAAAAAATGTATCTTCATTTTTTAATCCCTCCTCTAATCCCTTATTAAAAAATTATTTACCACAATATATATAGGACATATGTCCTACATATATTGTTCAACATTAATATACCATACGTCCTATTCATTGTCAAGACAAAAATACAATTATGGGATAAAAGATTTCACATTAAAAGTGGAAAAAAAATGGAGAACAACGGTGAAAGGTACAACTAAGTAAATAACCCCGCTCAAGAGCGGGGCATTAAAGTCAAAACAATTTTAGTTGTTTGCTCTTTGTTTCATGTTGTTGGTACTTTATATACTTTCTGATTACATCAGCAGTCACTTTGTCACCAACAGTTCGGGCAAAGTA